>WFNG01000052.1 GCA_015488735.1 Bacteroidales bacterium
CAACCATCGGTTATATTGTTATATTTGGTTTTGGCATACTTCTCACTGCCTTATTTCTTTTCAGGAGAGACAAAAAAAGAATGCTTCCTATCTCCGAGCAGGCATATCCTCAAATTATTCTGACTGTCCTTATAAAAAAAGAAAAAGGGAAAATATCAGAAATCATTCTCCAACTCAGGCCTCTGAAAAAAGCATTGCAAACCAGTGGTTTCTATCTTGAATTGACAAATGAGAAACATGAAAAAGAAACTTTGGACATAATGCATCTCATAAAAATACCCAGTAAAAATGTCAGCCTTAAACAATCACAACCCACATTGTTTACTATCCCATTCAATAACTTTGTGAAGTTCCTAAGCGACCAGCCTGATTCTTTCGACAGGTTTCGTTTTGTTATAATTAGTGCTGAGGACAAGAAATTTAAATCGCATACGTTAATACTTAATACACGATGGGGATTATTTAAACAAGATTCAGGAAAGTATAACTGAAATTAAGGGCTCGCCCAATGATAAAAATGTATAACGGTTCTAAGGCATCCTTTTTAGCAATTTATTTATAATGGCTATAGTTTCCAATTTTATGACAATTTTTCCCTAAATGGGAATTTTCCCAGTGCTAAAATAAACACTAAACAGCTTATAACAAGCTATTAGCATGTTTTGGCCTAAGAATTGATAATATAATATTTATTCACAATAAAAAGCCGAACGGGCAAGTTTCATAAAAAGATGACAACAAACACATCGGAAAAGGAAAATCGAAATGATAAGGTGGGTGCCGAAGAAAAGGCAAAATTTAGCACGAATAATCAACTTATTCAAGTACGCGAAAAGAGCCTGAAGAACTTAAAAGCCAACATGAATACGATACACAACAAGATCGAAGATACCGAACAAATGATAAAAACATCGTTTTTGTCCAACATAAGTCATGAAATTAAAACACCGTTAAACAGTATTTTAAGTGCCACTATTCTGCTTCAGCAAAAATCACTTGACAGCGAAACAGCAAAACTTGTGGAAACTATTCATCACTCCGGTCAATATCTGTTTACATTACTAAACAATATTCTTGATTATTATAAACTTATCTCACATCAGCTCAATCTCGACCATATAAATTTTGACCTTAAAAACGAATTAGAAGAAATCTACACGATTTTTGAACAAAAAGGAAAAGAAAAAAATATTAAAATGAAGATGGATATCGGGAAAAATGTTCCCGACTTTCTCATTGGCGACCCCACCCGGCTAAAACAGGTTCTTGCCAATCTTCTGGAAAATGCAATAAAATTCACGCCTTCACCAGGCAATATTATAATAAAGGTTAGTTCGCTTTCTTTTCATAACGGGCTAAACGAAATTAGTTTTTCTGTGCGTGATTCCGGGATAGGCATCGGTGAGAAAGACAAAAACGATATCTGGAAAACTTTCCACATGGCCGATATGTCACTAACACGCGAAAATTCCGGTACAGGACTCGGTCTTCCTCTTTCACACCAGTTATGTCGTTTGCTGGGAGGGAAAATGTATTTCGAAAGTAAAAAGGGAACGGGTAGTACATTTACCTTCACCATTAAAATGGAAGAAGGGAAACAGCCCAAACATAATGAACACAAAGGACTCAAAATAAAGGATATTCTTTTGGTAGAAGACAACCTGATTAACCAAAAGCTAACACAGAAAATACTGGTTAATAAAGGTTTTCATGTAGAAGTAGCCGACAATGGAAAAATGGCGGTTGAGAAATTCAGAACAAATCATTTTGATTTGATTTTCATGGATATACAAATGCCCGTAATGGATGGACTGGAAGCAACAAGACAAATACGAAAAATTGAAATAGCAAGGGGTATTCGGCAGGAAAAAGTAAAAATTGTTGCATTAACTGCCAATTCGCAGCAACAAGATAAGGAGAGCTGCCTCGCTGCGGGTATGGACGATTATATCAACAAACCTTTTAACATGAAAAAAATTCCCCTTATTATGAGTAATCTGCAAAGTCATCAAAGCTAAGGAATACGTATATTTGCTCATTGAAAAAGACCACCTTCAACCGGAGCAAAATCATAACTATCTCATCAGCACATTTTGTGCATGATGTCTATTCTTCTTTTCTTGCCCCACTACTTCCATTGTTATTAAAAAAATATGGCATTAACCTGGCCGTGGCAAGTTGGCTAAGTTTAATCCAACGCATTCCTTCTCTTTTCAGTATTGTTCTGGGAACCTTTGCCCACAAAATCCCCTGGCGTCCCATTATTATTCTTGCCCCTTTGGTTACAGCCATAAGTGGCAGTCTGCTCGGTGCAGCCCCCAATATTCTATTACTTGGCATATTACTTTTCACTATTGGGATAAGTTCGGCTGTCTTTCATGTTCCAGCCCCCGTTATGATAAAAATATTTTCGGGAAACCGCGCCGGAAAGGGAATGAGTTTCTATATGCTTGGAGGAGAAAGTGCCCGCATGCTGGGACCGCTTTTAATAGTTAGCGCAGTTTCATGGTGGGGCCTTGAAGGAACGTGGCGACTGGCTATCCCTGCCCTTGTAGCAACGATCATTCTGCTGTTTACCGTTGAAAAAATACCTTACGAAACAATTGATACTAAAGATATAACCAAACTTAAATGGAAAGATACTTTAAATAAATATTCAGGTTTTTTTATTGCACTTACCATTTACATGCTGTTCAGATCGGTCATGCGGGCCACTCTTTCAACATTTTTACCGACTTATATGGTCGGCCCCAAAGGAAGCACTTTGCTCTACGGGGCATTTTCACTGTCAGTATTACAGGCTACAGCGGTTTTGGGAACATTTGTTTCCGGAAGTATATCTGACCGAATCGGACGCTTCAATACATTACTCATTTTGGCCATTGTATCCCCATTCTTTATGTTTCTCTTTTTGTGGTCAGGGCCTGCCTTTCAAATAATCTCGCTGCTTGCGCTTGGCTTTGTTCTTGCTGCCTCCACACCCGTTTTACTGGCATTGGTTCAGGAGCAGGGTTCTAACCAACCGGCTTTAATGAACGGAACTTTCACAACAATCAATTTTATCAGCGGGGCATTGTCTGTACTGGCAGCCGGCTACATTGGCGATGCCATAGGCCTGGCTAAAACATTTCAGGTTTCTGGTTATCTGGCTTTTATAGCCATTCCCTCTGTATTTTTGCTAAAAAGAAAGAGCCTTAGTCAGAGACAATAAGTGATTTAACAAAGACTAAATTGATTTTATTAACCACTCTTTGTAAATAAGTTTAGGCTATCCGTACAGCGGTATTAAGAAATTCCTTATATTTGCTTTAAAATGGGTATAAATTTGTCGCTCAAAGTTAACATCATTCCATTATGAAGAAAAAGATACTTATTATTGATGATGAATTGTCTATACGTATGTTGTTGGAGAATTATTTAAGCAAAACATACAACGTAGTTACCAAAGTAGATGGGCTGGAAGGTTTAAAATATCTTGAAGAAGGAAATATCCCGGATTTGATTGTTGCGGATATTCAAATGCCCAACCTTAACGGTCAGGAGTTTTTGAAACAAATAAGAGCCAGTGGCTTTTTTAAACATATTCCTATCATCGTACTCTCTGGTATTGAAAGTAGCCAGGAAAGAATTAAGCTCTTAAAGATGGGGGCAGACGATTTTATTGTTAAGCCATTCAATCCCGAAGAATTATCTATTCGTATTGAAAATATTATCAGTAGAACCAGCAAGTAATTTCCATGGCCCCTAATCCTCAGGAAAAGATAAAGTTGCTTTATATAGGCAGTTACGCAGAGATTATTGATGCACTCAAAGAGAAAAATGATGAGGCAGAAATAGTTGTTATGGATAACGGGTTACGCGGTATCGATTACCTGAGTAAAAATAAGGATGTCGGTGCTATTATTTCAGATTATAACCTGCCAGGAATTCAGGGTGACAATCTTGCTCTTCATATTAAAAAAAAGATGGGGCTTACCAAAATACCTTTTATTTTGCTTGCCTTTGAGGAAGACATACAATTCAGAGATAAAATTCTCAAAAAGAAAGATATAATTGATGATCTTTTTATCGAATCACCTAAAATAGAAGATCTTTTTATTCGTATTCGTTTTCTTATTTATTATTTAAATGAAATTAAGGAGACAGAGCCATCCGGAATAAAAACACAAAATGACTATAAAATCCCAATTATTAAAAGGCTTTTTGATATTATAGTTTCGGCAACAGCCCTTTTGATACTCTCCCCTGTATTTTTAATAGTGGCTTTTGCTATCCGTCTTGAGTCCAGGGGTAGTGTTATTTACAAATCAAAAAGAGTGGGAACAGGTTATAAGATTTTTGATTTTCTTAAATTTCGATCTATGTATACGGGTGCCGACGCAAAGCTGAAAGATCTGGAGCACCTCAATCAGTACAGTCAAAATAAAAAAGAGGAGGAAAAAAGCGGCAAAATACCACCCTGCCCCAGATGTGCCAAATTACCCGAAGGTAAATATTGTTCCCCGGTACTTTATATAAAAGGTGAAAAAATTTGTGAGTATTGGTATAATGTACTAAAAAAGAAAGATAAAGCGGCCACTTTTGTAAAAATCGAAAATGACCCCCGTATCACGAAAGTGGGGAAGTTTATTAGAAACACCAGTATCGACGAACTACCACAACTGATTAATGTCCTTAAAGGAGATATGTCAATTGTTGGCAACAGGCCTTTGCCTTTGTATGAGGCAGAACAGCTTACGTCCGATGACTGGAGTGCTCGTTTTCTTGCTCCGGCAGGGATTACAGGCCTTTGGCAGGTTGAATTAAGAGGCAAAGGGGGCATCATGTCGGAAGATGAAAGAAAAGGTTTAGACAATAAATATGCATACACTTATTCTTTGCTTGGCGATATAAAGCTGATTTTAAGAACTATACCTGCTTTATTTCAAAAAGAAAATGTTTAATAAACTGTTTAAAACTTTTTTAATAACTATAACCAGAAGGTTTAAAACGAAAAGGAGAAACACGTACTTTTTCAGATTAAATGGATTGAAGGTAATGAAAGACAAAACAACGAAGAATCGATTACCGGTCAGCACCTGTTCAGTTGGTGTTTTAATAGTGATTTTATTGTTTGGCGGTAATATTTTCGGACAACAAAGAGCCGTTGACAGCTCCAAATTTTTTAATCCAATAACCGACAATATTGTAAAAAGGCTCCCTCCTCTTAGTGTCCTTATCGATTCTGCCGCGTATAATTCTCCTGATATGCATTATCAGGATTTAAAAGCACAATATTATTACTACGAACAGCTTTCTGCCCAGCGCGAATGGTTACAGCATTTCAGCCTAAACCTGGATTTGAATCTGGGTAAATGGAATTTCTGGGACAAAGACGAAATTACAAAGTTAAACCACTATTATCGCTCACAGTCTATTCGCGATAATTATGCCGTTGGTTTTTATATACGCTTTCCCCTTGCATCAATTTTCGACAGACGAAATCGAATTAACAAACAGAAAAAATGGATTGAGATATCCCTGACCCAAAAAGAAATTAACAGACGCTTTTTGGCCAAAGAAGTCATTGATCATTATAATAATCTGGTACAGTATCAGAACTATATTAGAATTTACAACGATTATCAGAATTTCACCATGATGCAGATGCGCATGGCTCAGAACGAATTTCTTAACGGCGAAATTTCTACAGCAGAATATACTCGTTTAAAAGAAATACAAACCAGGGGGGCCATTAATTTTCAGCAGGCTATTGCAGAGTTTAATAAAGAATATCAGCTCCTGCAGGTTACAACGGGAATGAAATTTAATCTGATAAATATTTTGCGTTAATAATTAAGAATTAATGGATTTACTATACTTTATACGGCTCTTTAAAAGAAACATCATCATTTTGTTTGGCGTACCGCTGTTACTGTCGGTGGTAGTCTTTTACCTTGTACGTAATAAGGAAAAAGTTTACCAGTCAGAAGCAGTTATATATACCGGAATTACAACAGGGTATTCTATCGAATCCACCGTTCAGCATTCCACTGACTTTTTTAGTACCAGTGCCCAATTCGACAATATGATTAACCTGCTAAAATCAAGGCAAACAGTGGTGGAAACATCATTGCGACTTTTGGCACAGGACCTTTCTTTAGAATCTGACAATCCACAATATATTTCAAAAGAAAATTACGATCTTCTCCAACAAAGCATACCACAAAGAATTAAAGATCTGGTAGTAAAAAATAATAAGAATGGTGTCCAAAGGAAAAAGGAGGCCCAGGTTCATCTATTGGAAAAAGAAATCCATTCTCTTGAAAAAAAGATTAGGAAAAAGAAAAATCAGGCAGCTCGTGAATCAGCAAACTTTTCCAATAATCAAACAACTTCAAAAAGGAAATCGGTACAGAGCTATGGTATCGAAAAAAGCAAGGCAGCATCTTATTCGAATACAAATACCAATTATCTGACGCACACTGTATTGCCAGGAGAAACTCTTGCTGCTATTGCCAATCGTTATGGCATTTCACGTGGTGAATTAATGCATTTAAACGGATTAAGCAATGGAAATATAAGTCCCGGACAAAATCTCATTATCAAAAAATTACCCTCATACGGCTCAGAAATTCAATACCATACAGTAAAGCGCGGCGAAAACCTTTATACCATTGCAAAAAGGTACGGGATTAACATTAGTAAGCTCCGAGAATTAAATCATCTGGGAAACGGCAGTCTTACTGTTGGCCAGAGATTAATCATTAGCCATAATAACACTGGCAATTTCTATGATAATTCGGTAAAACAAGTCTCTCCGGGATATCCTGATAACAATACCAATACGGGTCAGGTTACCCCTTCTGCTTCAAAAAAATCCACATCGAAGTTGGATAACAACAATTACATGGGCGTGGGAAAAGTTTTCGTAAAAGATCCCATTGTTCCCCCCGGAGTTAAGAAATCGGATTATGACAAAACAGTGGCTAATCTTCGAAATTATTACGCAGCAAACGATACCAATTTCATCTATGGTTTGTTGCATTATGGTTTCAACAAACATTACAGCATAAACTCTATCAGTAAAATTCAGATTTATCGTATCACCAACAGCGACCTGGTTAAGCTGACCTTTACCAGCAACGATCCAGGAATTTGCGAGCAGACACTGAAAATTATTTCAAAAGTATTTATGGCAAATTACAAGTCGTTAAGAGTGAATGAAACCGACCGCGTAGTCAAATATTTTGAACGTGAAGTTGATTCATCAGACCAAAAACTTGCCGAAGCAGAAGACCGCCTGCTACATTTCAACAAATCTAATAACATCATCAACTATTACGAGCAAAGTAAAGCCATCGCCGTTCAAAAAGAGGCTCTTGACAAATATTTTCAAGATCAGCAAATAAGATTATCAGCAGCTTCAGCCACATTGCATGCATTGGAAACTAAAATGACAGCACGCGACTCGATATACCTGAAAAGCGATGCCATTAGGCAAAGAGAAAAAGAGCTGGCTGCCGTTACACAGGATATTATTGTAAATCAGCTGGCCCAGAATTATAATTCGACTGTTAAGGCTAAACTCATTCAACTTAAAAAGAGACAAAAGCAATTGCGCAGTCAAATAAAACTGTATGTCGATCAGCTATACCTCTATGGACACTCCACTCAGGGAATTTCAATTAAAAGTCTTCTTGACAGCTGGCTTCAAAACAGGATCATTTACGTTGAGGCCCGGGCAGGACTAAGAGTTCTGACGCAACGAAAACTCGATTTTATCCGTACCTATCAGAAAATGGCTCCGCTGGGTGCTATGCTAACGCGAATACAACGGGAAATTAAAGTTGCAGAACAAACATATCTGGAACTGCTGCATAGTCTGAATCTCGCAAAAATGAAACAGCAAAACATGGAGATGTCAACCAATATTAAAGTTGTTGACCCACCCTTCTTCCCCATTCAGCCTAAGGCATCCAAAACAAAATATATTGTAATTGCCGCCGGAATTCTTGGATTTATCATTGTAGCCCTGCTTATCGTTATGATGGAATATTTTGATACTTCATTGAAAAATCCAAGCCGGGTTACGGAACAAACAGGTATGCAATTGGCAGGTGCCTATCCCATTTTGTCCTCCAGACATCAGGCTAATGAGCTGTCTCAAATCACCAACAGATTGGTTGATATGATGATTCAAAATATTAAGCTTAGTCTGGGTAAAGCAGAACCTCATTTACAAAAACCATATATCGTGTTGATTTTCAGCACACAAAACAAAACAGGCAAAACACTGATTACGAAAAAAATTATTAACAGGATGCGGTCGATGGGCGATAAGATCCTATTTCTTAACTATGACGATGGAAAAGCTGTTTCCAATTCAGACGAAGAAGATTATAACTATACTTACCGTTACGAAATAAAGAATAATTTTATTGATGTTGCCAATTTGCAGCAGCTCATGGATGACCGTTATTTAAGAAAGACAAACACTGAATATGACTTTATCTTCCTTGAGTTACCTTCTATTATTTATCACACATATCCGATCAAGTTATTATCAGAGATAGATCTGGCTCTGTTTGTCATTAAAAGTAACAACCGTTATTCAAATGCTGACAAAACAGCTATGAGAATTTTTAAAGAAGCTTATGCATCAAATCCAATTGTTATACTTAATGAAGTGGAACTTTTCAACCTGACAGATTTAATGTCTGATTTACCAAAAAACAAAAGAAATACACTTAGCAGACTTAAAAATCTGTTAAAATATCCGGCAAAGTATAAAATCGTTTTCAAGAAAGAAGCTTAAAAGGTGAATAATGCACTTGCAAAAATACTTAAAAATAAAAATTTCCTGTCCCTTGCCAACAATGGGCTGGTAGCTGTATTTGGATTTCTTGGTTTTTTACTTCTTGTTAGAAGCTTGAATACAAATGAATTTGGTGAGTGGGTATTGCTCATAACCACAGCCAATTTTCTTGATATGCTTCGTTTTGGAATTACGCGTACGGCTATCGTCCGCTTTCTTGCAGGAGCGGAAAAAACGGAAGCACACCGGCTGATAGGTTCCAACTATGTTATTAACCTGTTTTCCACATTTATTCTTGTTCTCATCGTTCTGGCTATCCGTTATTTTTTTTACGACAGCGTGAACAATTCCGGTTTTATTCTCTTTTTCAAGTGGTTCCCCCTGCTGGCGTTCTTTAACCTGCCTTTTAATAATGCCCAATCTGTCTTACAGGCAAAATTAAGATTCGACTATATGCTGGTTTTGAGGCTTATAAATGTGGGAGGCTTTATGCTATTCCTGCTTATTAATTTCTTTTTTCTACATGTTTCCTTACAGATTATCGTTTATGCTTATCTGTTGATCAATATTATAACTTCAATAGTCGCCATGATTCCTAACTGGGACGGCATCAGATATGTGGGAAAGGCCTGTAAGGCAACCAACAAAAAAATTCTAGATTTTGGAAAATATTCTACAGGTACGCTCATTGGCAGTAACCTTTTGAAAAGTGCCGATACTTTTATTATCGGATTAAGTCCGTTTTTGGGAACTGCCGGAGTTGCACTATACAGTATCCCGTTAAAGCTTACAGAAATTATTGAGATTCCGTTACGAAGTTTTGCCATGACTGCTTTTCCGGGAATGTCCAAAGCAAGCATTGATGGAAACAAGGATTTGGTAAAACATATTTTTTACACCAATGCAGGAGGGATGACGCTGCTTATGATCCCTGTTATGCTCTTTTCATTCATCTTTGCCAAAGACCTCGTGTATATTTTGGGGGGGGCAGGCTATGAATCCACCACTGGTATCTTTAGGATTTTCACAGTTTATGGTTTATTGTTGCCTCTGGACCGCTTTATAGGGGTGGCTCTGGACAGCGTAAACATGCCACGCTCTAACTTTTTAAAAGTAGTATATATGACGGTTGCAAATATTATTGGAGATTCATTGGTTGTTTTTGCTTTTTATTACTTAGCAATTGCTACTGGTATTTTGACACTTCTCGCAATACCAACAACAAACTTTCATGTTCTGGCAAAAATAACCCATAACTTTTCTGTGATTACAACCCTTGAGGGAGTAGCTGTTGTAACTATTTCTTTCACCCTTATCGGAATTTTTGTAGGATACCATTATTTGAAAAAAAGTTTTACCATTCATTCCCGGGAAGTGATACAGGGAGGAATTTTATTTTTTAGCGAAAGCATCTTTCGAAAAAGAAGTTAAATTGTTTGCTAAAAATTTATACTTTTAACTTTTAATATCTACTATGCTTGAATCGCTAAAAGATAAGACGGGAGCAGCAAAGCTTCAGCATCCTTTGGTTATCGCTATTATTGTTATAGTGACCATTGTGTTGGGCGTTGTTATCGGCAAAGGCGGTATGAAAGTTGCTATTTCCCTTATTTTACTGGTACCCCTGCTTATCTACCTGAACCGATTATTCGTTCATCCTATTTTAGGTATCTATTCGATTATGTTCGCGGCTTTTACAGCCATCGGACTAACGCGATATATCCGGGGAGTTCCGTTAGGACTTAGCATTGATGCCCTCATGGTGCTGACAATCATTGCTGTATTCTTCCGGAATTTTTTTGATAAGATTGACTTCAGCCTGCTACATCGCGATATTGTTTACCTGATGATTATCTGGTTTGCCTATTCTGTTCTTGAATTTTTCAATCCACAGGCATTAAGTCGTACCGCATGGTTTTATGCCATGCGTGGCGTTTCCCTCTACCCGTTGTTAATTATTCCATTAGCCCTTCTTATTTTCACAAGGCTAAGGCATCTATATGGTTTTCTCATATTTTGGGCAGTATTTTCTTTGTTGGCAACGCTAAAGGGCCTGCAGCAAAAATATATTGGACTGGACTACGCCGAACAATACTGGCTTAACACCGTAGGTTATATTACGCACGTTATTAATGGTAAACTTCGGATTTTTTCATTCTTTAGTGATGCAGGTCAGTTTGGGGCCGCACAAGGTGCTGCCGGAATCGTATTTGCTGGTATTGCAGCTGCATTGAAAGGATGGAAAAACAAATTCTTTTTCTGGTTTGTATCGATTATGTCTTTTTGGGGCATGATGCTTTCCGGAACACGTGGTGCCATGATTGTCCCTGCGTTGGGAGGAATCACCTTCGTCATTCTCTCCAAACGAACCAGAGTAATGATTATCGGTGGTTTTACCATTCTATTGGTATACCTCTTTTTTGCACATACCTATATCGGCAACAGCAGTTACACAATAGCCCGAATGCGTACCGCGTTTCATCCCGAAAAGGATGCTTCTTATCAGGTCAGACTTAAGAACCGGCAAATTCTAAAAACATATCTTGCCAATAAACCCTTTGGCGGCGGTATTGGAGCTGCCGGTAACTGGGGAAAACGTTTTTCGCCTCAGGGCTTTCTCGCCAACGTGGCAACAGATAGCTGGTATGTTCAAATATGGGCCGAGCAGGGGCGCGTGGGACTTATACTGCATCTGTTTATTCTCATGTACATAGTGTTTAAAAGCTTTTACCTTATTATGGCCCGGGTAAAAGTTAAAGAACTAAGTAATATTCTGGGGGCACTGCTTGGAGGGTACGTTGGGATAATCGGTGCCGCCTATGGGAATGGTGTGCTCGGTCAGATGCCTACCGGAATTTTGTTATACATAAGCTGGGTTTTTTTATTTTCAGCGCAACAACTTGAACGTGAGTATAATGCACGGCTACTTCAAGGTGTTTCACCCTGGTCATTTGCAGTGAAAGACTAATAAACATGGCAATTAAGACAACAGATTGGCCCTTGGTATCGGTGGTTACAGTTAATTTTAACCAGTCGGAAGTAACCTGTGAATTTCTACGCTCATTTTATCAAATCAGTTATCCTAATACAGAAATTATTGTTGTGGACAATGCGTCTCCCAGTGACCACCCGGAAATTATTAAAGAACAGTTTCCTGATATCAGATTTATTCAAACAAAAAAAAACCTGGGCTTTGCCGGAGGTAATAACGTGGCACTCCCCTATTGTAAAGGAAAGTATGTCCTTTTTATAAATAACGATACGGAGGTTGATCCCGGGTTTCTTGAGCCTTTGGTAGAAGTGCTGGAAGGTAATCCACACATAGCCATGGTAAGTCCCAAAATCCATTATTTTCATACGCCCGATACTTTTCAGTTTGCAGGCTTTACCCCTATTCACCCTATAACCATTAGGAATTTTGCCATCGGCTTTGGCGAAAAAGATAAGGGACAATACGATATTACCTGCCAAACAGGCTCCATTTTTGGTGCTGCCATGCTGGTTTCCATGGAAGTCATTAAAAAAGTGGGGACTATGACAGAAAACTTTTTTCTTTATTACGAAGAACACGACTGGGCTGAACACATTAAAAAAGCAGGATATAAAATCTATTATCAGGGAAAATCACTGGTATTACACAAAGAGTCTATCTCTACTGTTAAAGAAAGCCCGTTTCAGATATTTTATCTTACGCGTGGCCGTATTCTCTATGCCAGAAGAAATAATCACGGCCTGATAAAGCTATTGAGTCTTTTGTATCTCAACCTTATCGCTGTACCAAAACAAATTTTACATTATCTGGTAATCAAACGTCCCGATTTGGCAAAAGCCAGTTTCAGGGCCATGTGGTGGCATTTTACCCATTATAAGAACATATACGGATTGCCCAAACTCTCTGAATTAAGATAAAGCCTATGGAAATTATAAAAGTTTTACTCAACATTATAGAATATCTCTTTTTTGTATACCTGCTTCTCGCCACGCTATACATATTTTTTTATTCGGTAGCCGGACTATTTTATAAGCAAAAGCAGAAAGAGAAGGTCTCCAAAATCAGAAAATTTGCAGTACTTATTCCGGGATACAAAGAGGATGCTGTAATTGTACATGTAGCTAAAGAAGCAGTTCTTCAGGATTATCCTAAAGATAAATTTGAAGTCATCGTTATCGCTGATACTTTTAAAAAGGAAACCCTGGATGCACTCCGGCAACTTCCTATCCGTGTTGTGGAAGTTGTTTTCGAAGTAAGTAAAAAGTCAAAAGCACTCAACAAGTGCATGGAGATCATTGGTGACGACTATGATGTTGCTTTTATACTGGATGCAGATAACATTATGAAAAAAGATGTCCTGACCAAAATCAATGCAGCTTTTGATCGGGGTTTTGATGCTGTACAGGGACATCGTACAGCCAAAAATCTAAATGCGTCCTTTGCAATTCTCGATGCATTAAGCGAAGAAATTAACAACCATATCTTTCGCAAAGGTCATCGCGTGTTGGGTGTCTCTTCCGCCTTAATCGGCTCGGGAATGGGACTGGATTATTCACTTTTCAAAAAGACCATGGCTACGGTGGATTCGGTTGGCGAGGACAAAGAGGTCGAACTAAAAATAATAAAGAAGGGTTACACCATTGAGTATGTACACGATGCTGTTATTTATGACGAGAAAACTCAGGAATCCGGAAATTTTGTCAATCAACGCCGCAGATGGATTGCCGCCCAGCTCGACTATTTCAGAAGTAACTTTCTGGATGGCATTATCGCTCTTATCACCAAAGGAAATTTCGATTATTTCGACAAAGTGATGCAAATGATACAACCTCCCCGCATTCTACTCAGTGGGATATTATTTTTTCTGAGCCTTCTTTTCGGCATTATTTACTTTTTACCTTATCCGGTTCTGAAACAATTTTTTGTTCCCGATTTTTACTGGTGGCTGGGATTATTTGCAGGAACAGCCCTTGCACTACTGTTTGCCATTCCCGGAAAATTCTACAACAAACAGACTTTTATGGCACTCCTTTCCCTGCCAAAAGGATTTATCCTCATGTTTATCAGCCTCCTGAAAGTAAAAGGAGCTTCAAAAAAGTTTCTGCATACCGAACATTCCCATTCCGGAGAAATAAAACACAATTAGGCCCATGAGTTTCAAGCTAAAAAGATACCCTCTTGTTTCCGTTATCACAGTCAACTACAACCAGGCTGAGGTAACTTGTGCTTTGCTTGAATCACTCAACAAAATAACCTATCCGAACCTTGAAATCATCGTTGTAGATAACCATTCCACAAAAGATGACCCAACAATTATCAAAAAACGTTATCCGAATATTGTATTTATTCAAAACCCTATAAACTACGGGTTTGCTGCCGGAAATAACTACGGGCTTATGCGTGCCCGTGGCGAGTACATCATGCTGCTTAACAACGACATTGAAGTTCCGCCTGGCTTTCTGGAACCACTTGTAGCCAAGCTGGAAAACAATCCCAATATTGGCGCAGTTAGTCCCCGTATTCGGTTTTATTATCAGCCCGACACTATCCAATATGCCGGTTATACGCCAATAGATAAGGTAACCATGCGCAACACAGCCATTGGTTATCGTGAAAAAGACACGGGGCAGTACAACAAAGACCGCGAAACAGCTTCGGCACATGGTGCTGCCATGGTTGTTCCTATGCGGATAGTGAAAGAAATCGGATTAATGTCGTACATCTTTTTTCTCTATTATGAGGAAGCTGATTGGTGTGAACGTATTTTACAGGCAGGATATAAGATTTACTACGTAGGGAGTTCCTATGTTTTACACAAAGAATCCGTCTCAACGGGGAAACTGAGTCCATTGAAAATATACTATCTCAACCGTAACCGCATTGTCTTCATGCGCCGCACACTTCATGGCAGGGAATATCATGTAGCATTACTATATCAGCTTTTTGTTGCCATTCCCAAAAATGCTTTTAGCTTTCTCCTAAAGGGGAAAATTGCACTATTTCTAGCCTATTACAAAGCCATTGGCTGGCATATTACGCATATGTTTTCAAAAGAAATTCATGAAAATCCCATGTTATGATACTGAAAATATGGCATATTGTTGAGCTTGTCGTCTTTGTGTATCTTGCCTTTGCAGATATTTACCTGTTTATTTTTGCTTTTTCCGGACTCTTTCCTTTAAAAAGAAAAGACAAAAAAGCACAGAAAAAGCGAAAGATACTGGTCCTTATCCCGGGATATCGGGAGGATGCTGTTATCATAGACGTTGCCAAAGAAGCATTAAATCAGGACTATGGCACAAATAATTATGATGTCGTTATTATTGCGGATGGCTTTAAACCAGAGACCATCACCAACCTGAAAGCGCTTAATGTCAGAGTAATAGAGGTAAATCTGGAATACAGCACCAAGTCACGGGCATTGAATGCAGCACTTGGACAAACAGATGACACCTATGACATTGCTGTTATTTTGGATGCAGACAATATAATGGCTAAAGATTTCCTAACCCGTATCAACCGTGCATTTTGCGATGATTATCTTGCCGTACAGGGTCACCGCATGGCAAAAAACCTGGATACTCCTTTTGCTATACTGGATGCGGTAAGCGAGGAGATGAACAACCATATTTTCCGAAAAGGACACCGCGTACTCAGGCTCTCTTCAGCACTCATAGGCTCTGCTATGGCCTTCAACTTCCGTTATTTCAAAAGGATGATGAAAAAGGTAGAAGTTGTAGGTGGCTTTGATAAAGAGATAGAGGTCAGGCTACTGGAAAAAAATCACAGAATAGAATATCTTCCAAAAGCCGTTGTTTATGACGAGAAAGTCCCCAATGCCAAGGTATTCACAAAGCAACGGCGCCGTTGGCTTTCTGCACAAATACACTATTTCGGAAAAAGCTTTTTGCCTTCGCTCCGCGACCTCTTTCTGCATGGAAATATTGACTTCTTCAACAAGGCGCTGCAATTTATTCTTCCCCCCCGCATCCTGCTCATTAGCTTGTTATTTGTTATTGCAGTGGTTTACTTCTTTGCTGCACCGTTTCGGGTATTTTTACCGATTTTGATTTTGTTAATAGTAAGCATTCTGGTCTTTTTGCTTTCCATTCCCCGTTATTTTTATAATCTTCGTACCTTGTGGGCACTCACCCGGCTTCCGGTGGGAATTGTTTTAATGTTCTTTTCATTGTTAAATATAAAGGGGGGTAACAAAGAATTTCTGCATACAAAACATACATACAATGCATTTCAAATAAAACATCCGTATTTTTATACTAAAAATAAGAAAAAATGAAAATAGGAATAGAAGGTCAGCGATTATACCGGAAGAGAAAACACGGGATGGATATGGTAGCGCTGGAACTCATCAACGAGCTTCAGAAACTGGACAAGAAAAACGAATATGTTGTTTTTATAAAACCCGATGTGGATAACCACGTCTTTCAGCAGACCGCCAATTTCAAATTTGTGGAACTCGGTGGAGGCCCTTATCCCACATGGGAGCAGTTTGCCCTGCCAAAGGCTGCCCGCAGAGAAGGATGCGATATCCTCCACTGCACCAGCAACACCGCTCCGTTAAATCCGGGAATACCTTTGGTAATTACACTGCACGATATTATATATATGGAAAGTATTAGTATTTTAAAAAAAGGCGGTACATGGTATCAAAAATTCGGTAATATGTACCGCCGGTTTGTCGTGCCAAGGGTAATGAAAAAAAGTGATAAAATTATCACGGTTTCCGAGTTTGAAAAAAACCGTATCAGAGAATTTTTCAGTATTCCTGCTGACGATGACCGTTTGGTAGCCGTTTACAATGGTGTAAGTGAACATTTTCGGAAAATTGATGACCGGAAAGAACTCGACCGTGTCAAAGAACTTTACCACCTCCCCGACCGGTTTCTGTTTTTCCTGGGCAATACCGACCCCAAGAAAAATACCAAAGGAGCACTGAAAGCCTTTTCCGAATATTTGAAAAATACAGAAGACGACATGTATCTCGTCATGCTCGATTACGAACAAAATGAGCTGGAAAAAATTCTTACAGAAATTGGTGACAAGGAACTGATTAACAGAATAATATTAACAGGATACGTGATTAATACCGATTTGCCTGCTATCTATAACCTGTGTAAAGTTTTCCTGTATCCCTCGCTTCGCGAAAGTTTTGGTATTCCCATGTTGGAAGCCATGCGTTGCGGTGCACCGGTTATCACTTCTAATACGGCCTGTATGCCTGAAGTTTCTGGGGGTGCCGCCTGCCTTATCAATCCTTTTAAACCGGAAGAAATTACAGCGGGAATTGAAAAAATTCTTTCCGATAAGACTTACCGGAATGAACTTATTGAAAAAGGTTTTCACCAATCGGCTAAATTTTCGTGGAAAAATATGGCCAAAAAAGTGCTGACACTTTACGAGACAGTTTATAGCAAACACTACTAAATTTTTGCACAATGATAAAAAACAGAGACATTGTTATGGTTGGCCTGGCTTCACTAGACAGCCGCATTGGAAGTAATGTCATCAACCTTGCCGAAGTGTTTTCAAAACACAACCGGGTACTGTATGTGAACTATCCCATGGACAGGTTAACCCTGTGGCGCGAACGTGAGGATCCTATTATCCAAAAAAGGAAAAAAGTCCTGCATGGCGAACTCCCCGACATGGAGCAGATGAACGAAAACATGTGGAGTTTTTTTCCAAAAACAATACTGGAGTCCATCAATCAGCTGCCGTTAAACTGGCTTTTCGACATTTTGAACAGAATCAACAACAAGCGGTTTGCCAGAGAGATAAACCGGGCCATCAAAATGCTTCATTTTAAAGATATTATTATTTTTAACGATACGGACATGTTTCGCAGTTTCTATCTGAAAGAACTTATCCATGCCAAAACTTATGTGTACTACACCCGCGACAACATGCTGGCTGTTGACTACTGGAAGCGCCAGGGTACGCGTATTGAACCTGCATTAATGAAAAAAGTTGACCTGATAGTTGCCAACTCCACCTACCTTGCTGACATTGGAAAACGCTACAATCCAAACTCCTTTTATGTGGGGCAAGGTTGCGACGTATCTCTTTTTGATAAAAAACTTATTAAAGAGATCCCCGCCGATTTAAAATCCATAAAAAAGCCGGTTATTGGATACATAGGTGTGCTTTATACTCTGCGCCTGGATATTGAAGTACTCGTTCACATAGCCAGAAGTCGCCCGGACTGGTCTCTGGTATTGGTAGGCCCTGAGGATGACGAATTTAAAGCAAGTGAGCTACATAAAATCAGCAATGTCCATTTCCTGGGAAGTAAAAAAATGGAAGAACTACCGGCTTATCTTTCAGGATTCGATGTAGCTTTAAACCCACAGAAACTTAACGAAGTAACCATTGGAAACTATCCGCGTAAAATAGACGAATATCTGGCCATGGGAAAACCTGCCGTTGCCACCAAAACAAAGGCAATGGAAGTTTTTGAAAAATGGGTTTATCTGGCCAAAGACAAAGAGGAATATGTAAAACTGATTGAAAAAGCATTGGCAGAAAACACACCGGAAAAAGAAGCCCAGCGTGAAAAGATTGCCCGAAGTCACACATGGGTCGCCAATGCCGAAGCCATTTATGATAAAATTGAACTGATAGAAAAAACAAAATAACATGGGCCTCAAAGAGAAAATAAAATCCAACGAAAAGCTGAAAAAACTGGTATTATGGATGCTTATACCCCGCAACCAGGCCAGACCGCGGCTTTGGGTTAAATGGTTTGTTAACCCTCTGAAACACAAAAAGGGCAAAGGTTCTCTGGTAAGACGACGTACACGTATGGATTTAATGCCATTCAACAATTTTGTGCTTGGCAAAGATTCAACCATCGAAGACTTCTCTACTGTAAATAATGGCGTGGGCGATGTGATTATTGGAAACCGCACCCGTATCGGGATGGCCAACGTCCTTATCGGTCCGGTAAGCATTGGGGATGATGTTATGTTTGCCCAGAATGTGGTTTTATCGGGACTAAATCATGGTTATGAAGACATAAACCTGCCTCCCAGTCTGCAAAAAGTAGAAACGAAACCTATCAAAATTGAAGACCAGGTGTGGGTTGGAGCAAATGCTGTGATTACCGCCGGAGTTACCGTTGGGAAACATTCTATTGTAGCTGCAGGATGTGTAGTCGTAAAAGACGTCCCTCCTTATGCCATTGTGGGCGGCAATCCCGGCAGAATACTGAAACAGTATAACCATGAAACCAAAATATGGGAACGAATTAAAAAATAAACAAAAACCTTTTACGGTCACTTCATTTTATTATTTTAGCATAATGATGTAACCTGATACAAAGAGTTTTGACAAACAGAAAAGTAGTTCAAGATAATGCATAAAATAAAAACCTTCCTTCAATATTTCAAAGACTTCATAAAATGGGGCGAATACCATTATATTTTCACCTCTGTGAAATATATTCTATTACATAGAACTACTTCAAGTACACAAATTTACCAGAGCAGCCTTGGTTTGTTTTTGTCGAGAAAAGGGACTTTGGATTTCCAATTTGCCAATTATGCCTATGAATGGAGTGTAAAATCATTTGTTTACAAGCATTTATCTGAATGTGATGTGTTTCTGGATATTGGTGCCAATATAGGAACTTACGCCATTCTGCTGGCAAAAGAAGGACTAAGAGGATACGCATTTGAGCCCATAAAGAGCAATTATGATGCCGTACGTATCAATTTAATACTCAACAATCTTGAAGATAAGGTTAAGATTTTCCCGGTAGCTTTGGGCGAAATTTCCCATCATGCCGAATTTGCATTTGACAGGGTCAATACAGGGGCATCACATTTGGCATCTATTCAGCCTGAAGACGAAGTTCCCGAAAGAGAGAAAAGCATTGATTCAGAGATTGTTCCACTGGACAGCCTGTTGGATCAAATTGACTTTAAAAAAGATGAGCGTATCTTTATCAAAATTGATGTGGAAGGCATGGAAGAAAAAGTGCTGCTTGGTGCAAAGAAATTTCTCAGTATCTATCCTAACATACTGATGGTTATGGAGGCAAAGCACAGTGGCAGAGAAAAACTTGCAAAAGTTCTGAATACAATTGCTGATTTTGAAATTCTGGATGTGGATGATTTGAATATGGGTGTCCGGAAGATTTCCAATAAAAAATAATGACATGATGACACTTAAAATTTTATTCTGGCTGTTGTTGTTTATTGTTTTCTACGCGTACCTAGGCTATGGCATCTTGTTGTTTATCCTGGTGAAGCTGAAAAGAACTTTTCTAAAAAAGAAAACTGTTCCTGGTTCCGATTACGAGCCGGAGGTCAGCTTATTTGTGGCTGCCTACAACGAAAAAGATTATGTGGATGCAAAAATTGCCAACTCTTTTAGCCTTGAATATCCCAAAGAAAAAGTAAGACAGGTGTGGGTTACTGATGGTTCGGACGATGGCACGCCTGATTTGCTGAGAAAATATAGCGAAAAAGGTGTTGAAGTGTACCACGAAGATAAACGAGGGGGAAAAATCGGTGCCATGAACCGGGGCATGCAATTTGTAAAAACACCCATCGTTATTTTTTCGGATGGCAATACCATGTTGGGAAAAGAATCTATTCGCCGTATTGTCAATATGTTTGCCGATCCTAAAGTAGGGTGTGTCTCCGGTGAAAAACGTGTTTTCAATAAAGATTCGGCAGCAGCCACCGAAGGGATTTACTGGAAATATGAATCCAAACTGAAAAAATGGGATGCCGAACTTTATTCGGTGGTTGGGGCTGCCGGCGAGTTGTTTGCTATTCGCACAGAACTTTTCCAGCCGGTTGAAAAGGATACGCTTTTAGACGACTTCATTATCTCGCTGCGTGTAGCCATGGATGGTTACACTATTCAATACGACCCCGAAGCTTATGCTATTGAAAATCCATCGGCTAATGTAAAAGAAGAGCTGAAAAGAAAGGTTCGTATTGCCGCAGGAGGTATTCAAAGCATCATCAGGCTGAAGCCTTTACTTAATATTTTCAAATACGGAGTGCTTAGCTTCCAGTATATTTCACATCGCGTATTACGATGGACACTGGCCCCGCTTTCTCTTCCGCTGATATTTATTTTCAATTTTTTCCTGGCGTGGCAGGCCGGATTTACAAACTATGGTAATATATACACACTATTATTTTATGGCGAGATTATCTTTTACGCCATGGCGCTTCTGGGATGGTATCTCGAAAATAAAAAGATAAAAGTGAAAATTTTATACGTCCCATATTATTTTCTGATCATGAACTATGCTGTTTATGCCGGTATTAAACGTTATTTTAAAGGACAACAAACGGTTAACTGGGAGCGTGCCAAACGAGGATAGCCTATGAAAATCATAATTTATACCATATTGTTTCTTATAACGGGTTTTCTTAGCCTGGAATTAAACGCCCAAACCTGTAGCATAACCATCGATTCTTCCAATCCATACATCGATTGGGAAAACCCGGCTTTCAAGAGTATTAAACCCGGCGATACAGTATGTCTTAAGGCCGGAAACTGGGATTACATTCAACTAAAAAACTTTCATGGTACAGCTGCAAAGCCCATAGTTTTTATCAACAGCGGTGGGACAGTCATCATCAACACCAATCATTTTGTGGGCATTAAAATCGGTGATTGTTCCCACATTATCTTTACCGGTTCGGGAAATCCCCAGGCCCAGTATGGTTTCAGAATACTGAAAGTTTCCAAAGGTGGAGGAATGGGTATTGACGATTTTAGTACCGATATTGAAATAGCCCATGTCGAAATATCAAATACCTTACTGGGAGGCGTTTACGCCAAAACCGATCCTACATGCACACGCCTGAAAGATACTTCTGTCGCAATAAAAGCCACGCGAGATAAATTTGTCATGCGTAATTTTTCCTTTCACAACAATTATGTCCACAATACAGGCGACGAAGGCCTTTATATTGGAAATTCACACTACGCCGGATTATACCTTGAAAAATGCGATACGACCGTTTATCCACATGCCATGAGAGGCGTTTTTATTTATGATAATCGCATAGATAGTACAGGCTATGATGGGATACAGGTAAGCTCTGCCGATTCAAACTGCCAGATTCATGACAACAACATTAACTATGACTCACGGGCAAAGGTCAATGACCAAATGTCAGGTATCATGAACGGAGGAGGAAATATTTGCGCAACCTATAACAATACCATCACCAATGGCAATGGTGATGGCATTGATGTATTTGGAAAAGGGGGATTTAATATTTTTAACAACCTGATTGTTAATGCCGGAGTTAACTACTTTCCCGCTCAACCCAATATGATGAAACACGGAATTTATGTGGGAAATGTTTTAACCAATCCATCCGCAGTGTTGGGTATTTATAACAACACCATTATTAGCCCGAAAAGTTTTGGTATAAATTTGGCAAATAATATTCTGAAAGCAATTATTGTGAAAGCCAATCTCATTGTAGCACCAGGACAATATGCCAATATTGGAAATAATGCCTACATAAATATTAATGTTGATAATCCCTCGCACATTATTAAAAGCAACAACTACAACACAAATAACATAGCTGAAGTACATTTTGTTTATGCCGATGCAGGAATTTATGATCTGCAACCTTCTTCGCCTGCCGTGAATTACGGAACAGACCTCACCGCCGAGGGTGTTACTTTTGATATATTAAACCGTTCGCGCCCCTTCCACGGCCTATTTTCTGCAGGTGCTTACGAATGCCATGACCCATCGGTTGGCATACGCTCCCAAAAAGCCCTTGACGTTGAAATGTTCAAGATTTTCCCAAATCCCGCCAAAAACGAAATTAATATTCTGGTGAAAACAAGTATCCGGCAGAAAGTACTGGTTGTTATTACGGATATGCAGGGCAGATCTGTACTTAGAAAAGAAATCCGCTGCACACCATTTGAAAATTACACGGACAGGCTTTCCGTTCGCCATTTAACAAACGGTGAATATATGGTTGTCCTTTTTAGTTCCAGGGGAATCAGTAACCGTACTTTGCTCATTAATAGGTAATGATAATGTTCAGTATAAAAAAATATGTCTCTACAAATACGGGAAGGGTCCTGAAAACTTTTTACCTGACGCTGCGTGGATTATATTACCGTGGGAATCGCCTCACCTGCCCGATTTGCGGGCACAGTTTCCGGAAAATGCTTCCGGGTGGCTTTGATCTTCCGGTTATCCGGGAGAAACATATTGTTGGTGCAGGACGACGCGAAAACGACATTTGCCCTTATTGCCAGAGTACCGACCGTGACCGTCTCATTTATATTTATTTAAAATATGAAACTGTTTTTTTTAAACGGCAAAACACTTTGTTACACATAGCCCCGGAGCCATCACTCTACACTGTTTTCAAAAAAACAAAAAATATAGATTATCATCCTGCCACCAAATATGCCGAAGGATTCTATTACAGTTCCAAAATAGAAACTGCTGATTTGCTTGATCTTCACTTTGAGGAAGAAATTTTCGACTGGGTTATTTGTAACCACGTATTGGAGCATATTCCGGATGACGTCAGGGCCATGCAGGAGATATTCCGCGTGTTAAAACCCGGGGGCAAAGCTTTGCTACAGGTCCCCTACTCTTTGAAGCTTGCTAAAACATTCGAGAATAATTCAATCGTATCAAAGGCAGACAGAGAAAAATTTTTCGGCCAGTTTGACCATGTAAGAATCTATGGCAGTGATTACCCAAAACGGTTGGAAAAAACTGGTTTTATTGTTCATAAAATAAGCCAGCAGCATAATTTCAAACACATCGATTCATTGAATAAATATGCTGTTAACCCGGAAGAAATGCTTTTTGTTTGCGAAAAACCATTGAAAAGAAACAAGCTATGAAAAACGGAACAGGCAAAATATTACTTTCAGGCCTTCTGATACTTCCTGCTTCGTATCTTTTTGCCGGGGGCAATAGTAGTTCCTTTACATCCTCTCTTTGGCTTTATCTCTCTCTGGCTTTTTTACTGGTTATCGCCGGAGTGTCTTTTATCCTTTATAAAAAACATCAAGTTAATACTTTGCAATTAAATGAATTACATAATACTATAAAAGAATTACAAAAAAAACTAAATTTACTGGAAAGGGATAAAGAGAAAATTATCCAGCAACGTATCAAATCGTTACGGGTAGAATTTGAGAACCGAAAGCAGAATATAAAATCAATGAAGAAGGCGCTGGAAGAGGCAAAACAATCTGCCAGCAGAAACTCTTTTTTACTAACCAAAATCAGCAATACATTACGTACAAACCTGAATGATATACTTGGTTTCTCTCTGCTTTTAGAAAATGAATTTGCGCTTAACGAAGAAAAGGAACTTTTTGAATACAATGAGAATATAAGGAAAAGCGGAGCATCACTCATGCATCTGCTGAACAATATTATAGATATCAGTAAAATTGAAGCAAAGAATTTCCATTTGAAAGAAGAGAAATGTATTCTCAAAAACATCACCACAGAACTTATTAGTCGGTACGAGCCTTCAGCCAGTCAAAAAGAGATAAAGATTGTCTTTCAGAACGACAATATTCCTCCTTTTGCTTCCGACTGCGAAACCATAAAACATATTTTTTCCAATTTGTTGGACAACGCTGTTCGTTATACAGAAACCGGCTTTATAAAGATTACTCAAACACTTAAGGACAAAGAGGTTATATGGACTATTAAAGATACCGGAGCGGGCATTGATATAGCCTATCTTCCTGATATTTTTGAGCCTTTCCGGGGACAGAGTCTGGGATACAATAAAAACAATTACCAGGGTTCGGGTCTGGGTCTGCCTTTAATAAAGAGCATGCTAAACCTGATGGGTGGAAAAATTAATATTTCGTCAGAAAAGGCAAAGGGAACAACGGTAACTATTCGGCTGCCTTTTAAATTATATTCAACAGAAAATACTGCTTCCGAATTAAGCAAACAAACTAAGCCGA
>WFNG01000053.1 GCA_015488735.1 Bacteroidales bacterium
AATATTATGGTTTAGCATTATGGAAACATCAAAATGTATACCGGAAATACTTGTAAAATCTACTTACAAACTTTTGTCCCGGCAATTTCTCTCTGCATGATTCAGAACGCCACACCTTTCAAATTCAGGCCGCAAAAGTATAAAATATTTGTAACTTATGAAGTTGAAAGATGTCTTTTTTCCATTGGATACATCAGGAAAAAATCATCACGCCGTAATTTGCACAGTATAAGCCTATTTTAAAAGGGATATGAAATCTGTTTGTTCAGTTGTTAAAAATAACACCGTAGCTTTAATTTCAACACTTTAAAGCATTATATTTGGATGGCTCTAACAATTGCACCGGTTATTATACAAATCAGGAAAGCTGCCAGGTGAACTTATATAAATTTGATATTTTAAATTAACAGTAAATTAAGTTTTTCCAATGCGAATCAAAAGATCCAATAGTTTAAAACGTATTCTTTTAATATACACAGTCTTTGGCATAGCCATAGCTTACATGGAATCGGCCATCGTGGTTTATCTCAGGGCATTGTATTATCCGCACGGGTTCCATTTTCCGATGAAACAGATACCGCTAAACATAGCATTCGTTGAAATTGGAAGAGAAGCAGTAACACTTATCATCATTTGGATGGTATCTTTAATCCCCTTCAGGGCCTTTAAGAAACAGTTGGCATTGTTCATGTATGTCTTTGGCATTTGGGATATTTTTTATTATTTCTGGCTGAAAGTTTTTATCAACTGGCCAGTGCATATTTTAAACTGGGATATCCTTTTTTTAATACCGGTACCCTGGATCGGACCGTGCCTGTCCCCTGTTTTGGTCAGCGCCGGCCTGATCCTGTCTGCTTTGCTCATCCTTAAATACCCCGATCGTTTTGGTAAAAAGCTGTTAAATCCGTGGGAATGGGCAGGGGAAATTCTCTGTGCCGGGCTCATATTGCTTACCTATATTTATCAGGCAGGCAATGTTTTAAAAGGAGAAATTCCTGTTTATTATCCGTGGTGGTTATTTTTGACAGGGTTTATGGGCGGACTGCTGATATTTTTCCGCCATTATATCAAAGCAAAATAATGATTTATTCAGGACTTAGGAAAATAATCCGTGGTTTTCCAGAAGTTGTTCCATTTGTTGTTGGATGGTTTCGGCAGCATTTCCTGCCTTTTCGGCAAAATCCTTTCCCTGAGAGGCATACAAAATTCCCCGTGAAGAATTAACCAACAGACCACAATGTCCGTTCATACCATAACGAGCTACTTCCCCCAGGCTGCCGCCCTGTGCTCCCACACCGGGAACCAGCAAAAAATGCTCCGGAACAATCTCACGAACTTTTGACAACTCCTGTGCACGCGTAGCCCCCACCACGAACATTAGCTGATTCGTTGATGCCCATTCGCGGGAAGTTTGCAGTACCTTTTCATACAGCAATTGTCCGTTTCCATCTTCAAAATATTGAAAATCGGCAGCCGATGGATTAGAGGTCAAAGCCAGCAAAACAGCCCATTTGTCTTTAAATTGCAAAAACGGCGTTACCGTATCCTGACCCATGTAAGGCGAAAGTGTTACGGCATCTACATCAAGTTGTTCAAAAAAAGTACGGGCATACATCGCCGAAGTATTGCCAATATCGCCCCTTTTGGCATCTGCTATAATAAAAATATCCGCACTTTGTGAGCGAATGTAAGCCACCGTCTTTTTCAGACTTTCCCACCCTTTGGGCCCCAGCACTTCATAAAACGCCAGGTTGGGTTTATAAGCCACGGCAAAAGGCAGTGTAGCGTCCACAATAACACGGTTAAAAGCAAATACAGGGTCTTCCTCAAGCAGCAAATGCGCAGGAATTTTGGACAAATCCGTGTCCAGTCCCACGCACAAAAAAGAATGCTTCTTCTGAATCTGCCCAAAAAGTTCTTCGTAAGTCATCCTATTCAATCAATCGTTAAACCAAAATCCAACATCCCAAATCGCGCGCTCTCAATTTCGCAACTTCTCAACTTCCCAACTTCTTAAAGCTCCTCTTTCAGCCGCTCGGCATTTTCGGCCATTTGCAACTTATCAATCAGTTCCTGAATATCGCCATCGATAATCGGCTGTAAATTATAGAGCGTCAACCCGATGCGATGATCCGTTACCCGTCCC
>WFNG01000054.1 GCA_015488735.1 Bacteroidales bacterium
CTTATCTTTATTCAATAAAAAAAGCTGCGGTGTACCATGGATATCATAAAGCCTGGTAAAGTCGCCTTTCATGGTCCTGGTTCCATTTACATTGATACCGGGTAAATGACGTTTGCGCACTGCCGCTTTCCAATTTTTCAAATCAGGATTTATGTTAATGAGATAGACAGCCAAATCATATTTTTTAGCCAGTTCAGAATATATTGGAATTAATTCTGCCAGTTGCTGTTTGCAGATATGACATTTGTAATCCCAGAAAAACAGTAGCGTAAACTTTTTGTGAATGTTGTAGAAAGAAACAAACCTGCCCGCAGTATCCTGCAATATCAGTTCGGGAGCAAGGTTACCCAAAAGCAGGGGCCTGATTTTGCCCGCACGGTCTTCCAACAGTTTCAAAACAGATGGAGAAGTGTTGGCAATGGGCTCTTTGGAAAAATAACTGTCCACCATGTGCACAAAAACCTTATCGAATCCCATATATTTCGGATTTTGATATTCCACCGTAAAATACCATACCAGATAACTTACACATTCTTTTGAAGGCCGCGCCATAGCAATTACTTTGTCAATGGCATTATCAACAGAATCAGGTTGAAACGGAACCAACTGTTTAAAATAAACTTTTAGCTTTTGGTCATACACAGGACTCCGTAATAAGCGTGGATCGCTCAAATCAAAATGATCCCAAAAATGATTTTGCAGATAATGAAATGTGTATGTTGAGTTAGCCGGATGGGGACTTTTCGGCGCATGGACCTCCTCCATGGCCTCGAATAGTTTGGCTACGAAAGTACCTTTGTGCAGCCGGATTAATGTATTCCTTTTGTCAATATTATCTTTTCTTAAAGAAGCTATCTGCTCCTGAAGCTTTTTATATTCAGGAGAACCTTTCCCGGTTTGTTTTAGTTTTTTTCTGAGTATTAATACCTTATGATAAATTAAATCACTGTATTTCAGATAATCGAAAAAGACTTTATTTTCAGGAGAATTTTCTGCTTTCAGATGCATGGAAATATTGACTGTATCAGTTTTTAAGGTAAAATGCTGGTTTTTGTTAATGAGAAACTCAAACAGCTTTACCTTTTTTGGACTTACTGCCATATAAACGCCACCCGGCAAAGTTTTATGTCCCTGAAAAAGGAAATCACCGGGAATTTTGGTAAAGGCCGTGTCCACAAGCCTGATTTTGTTACCGTAATAAGAAGCCAGCAAAAGGGAGGTATCGGAAGAGCCAGAGACAATCAGCCTGATTTTATAACCATTCTGCGAAAAAGCCGTAGCTGTCACCAACAGCAATAGCCACACTAAAAAAGTTCGTTTCATCTTTATGCTATTAAGAAAAGCAAAAATAAAGTAAAATCAATTGCTTAAAGGTACTCCGTGTGAACTACAGAAAAATTACACCAATAATATTCTGAGAAAGGTTCAATCGGAAAAATAGTGTCACTTTTCCGCAACACCCAAGACGAAAATGACACAATTGTTGTGAATATTTATCAAACTAATAACCAGCAACATGTCTATAATTTACATTCTATTCTTATTCTCTTCATTCTTTCTCATAAGTTGTAAAAAAAATAATCCGGAGCCCAATTATCCAACTGTAATTAATAAGCTACCTGCCAGCACGCTCACTCAAATGAAAGCTTCTTACTTTCAAAAAAACAACTATCTAATAACATCTTTAAATGAATTTGGGTTTTGTGACAATTTCAGCAGCGGATTTAAATAAAAGTATCACCAAACTAATCATAATTCCAATTACTCTTGATGACAGGATTGAATTGCATGTTGCATGGCAATTCTATATTCCCGGGCCGGTAGATTATGAAATTTTCGTTGATGTCATGTCCGGAGAAATTCTTAGAGAACAGTCAACGATAATTTCATAAAACAGCCTATTCCTCCTCCAGTTTTTTTATTAACTCTCTGGTTTTCACAATCACGCCAAACAAAGGGAAAGTGTATTTTAGAGGAAATTCATGTTCTGCTTTGGTACGTGCAGCCATGGCGTCTTCAACAAAAATTTGATTGTAGCCATATTCATACGCAAACCTTGCGGTACTTTCCACTCCTTTATTCGTTGATATTCCGCAAAGGATTATGGTATTGATTCCGCGCCTTCTTAGTTGAAGATCGAGCTCAGTACCATAAAAAGCTCCCCATTGGCGCTTAGTAATTAAAAAATCGCCTCGCTGAATGTTTAGTTCGGGGACATAATCAGCCCAGTCTTCCGGAAAACCTGTGTGTGAAAAAGAACTTTGTGCAACGGGTTTTAAAGAATCTTTAAAATCAGGGGACGGTGTTACATGTACTAAAAATACTGCCATCTTGTTTTTGCGCGCACTATTTAAAATGCTCACCGTATTTTCAATTACCAATCCCGGAGGATAAGGTTCCGATGACCTTGCCGTGATTCCTTTTTGCAGATCGATGACTACAACAGCTGTTTTTTTAATACAAATTTTAAATTCCATTTCCATGATTGCCTTCTTTTCAAGTAATGTTACTTCTATCACAAAAATAGAATATTTTTGCCCCTGCAAATGGAAATAAAAAATTCAAAGAGTAACATGAGCGAAAAACAACCCGGCAATCCTTTACATGGGATTAAGCTGGCAGAGATATTGGACTATCTCGTAGCTACCTACGGTTGGAAAGAGTTGGGGACAAAGATTAATATCAATTGTTTCAACAGTAACCCATCAATTAAATCCAGCCTTAAATTTTTGAGAAGAACACCCTGGGCCAGAGAAAAGGTTGAGAAATTATACCTGCAAACGATTCATTAGTGACAATAAAAACCGCTGATTGATTCCCTGAAAACAGCATCATATACCGAAGTGAAAATTATCATAAACTAATTAATCCTCTCCCTGATTGTTACCATTTTACAATTTTGTTTTCCCTTATCTTCCCTCTTGGGACTTCTGTCTTTTGACTATTAAAAACAAACCCAATGATTATATGACTTATCTTTGCCAAAATATTTTTTATGCATTCTTTTGAAGATTTCAAGCTGTCGAAACAGTTACGCAAAGTCCTTGAGACAACCGGTTTCGAAAGCCCCACCCCTATCCAGTCAGAAGCTTTTCCGGTAATTCTTTCCGGTAAAGACATGGTAGGTATTGCACAGACAGGGACAGGAAAGACATTTGCCTATACCTTGCCCCTGCTGCAGGATCTGAAATATTCAAATCAAATCAACCCGAGGGTTTTGGTACTTGTTCCCACACGCGAGCTGGTTTTACAAACAGTGGATAAAATAGAAAGTATTGCAAATCAGGTTAATATCCGCGTAACAGGCGTTTACGGAGGAACAAATATCAACACGCAATGGCAAACA
>WFNG01000055.1 GCA_015488735.1 Bacteroidales bacterium
GAATGATGGCATTGCATTAAAAATTAAATATGCCAAAGATTTTGCCGTTTTTAACCGGAATGGAAAGCAGGAAGTAGTCGTTTACAATCCATGGCAGAAAGGAAAAGTGCTGGTGCGTTTTGTCCTAGTGAAGAGCCATCCTGGTAAAGGGGAAATAAAAGTGCCGTTGGACAGCGTGGCAGTCTTTTCGTCCACGCAGCTGAATGCTTTGCGGATGTTGGGGGTGCTCAACAGGGTAACTGGTATTTCAGAAGCACGATTTATCTCTAATCCGAAGGTGAAGAAGTTGCTTGCAGCAGGAAAAATGACGGAATTGTCAGCCGGTGGAAACTATTTTATTGAACGTATTCTGCAAATGAAGCCACAGGCCATTTTCTATTCTCCTTTTCAGGGAACACTGTATTTGCCGCGTACCTTATCTTCAATTACAGCTATCCCCTATCTGGATTATACGGAGCAGAGTCCATTGGGCAGAGCAGAGTGGATAAAGTTTAGCGCCCTGTTTTTTGGAAAGGAAAAGGAGGCAGACAGTATCTTTCGCCATATAGAAAAGCAATACCTCTCTTTTAAAAAGATGACGGACACGTTATCCATGCGTCCCACTGTTTTTTCTGATAAATTTTTTAACGGACAGTGGTTTATTGCCGGTGGCAGGAGTTACATGGCCCGTATTTTCAAGGATGCAGGCGCCGATTATTTGTGGCGCAACGATAAACATGTAGCCAGTTTTCCCTTAAATTTTGAAACAGTTTTTGATAAGGCACAAAATGCTGATTACTGGAGAATTATCGGCACTTTTGGAAGTCAGCCATCGTATAGGGAAATCGCTGATGAGAATGTGCTTTATACTCATTTCAAAGCATTTAAGGAGCATCATATTATCTATTGTGCCCCGAAGAAAACCGCTTATTTTGAACGTAGTGCCATGGAACCGCAATGGGTGCTGGCCGATTTTATCAAGGCTTTTCATCCTAAATTATTACCTGATTATCATCCGGTTTTTTATCGTGTGTTGAAGTGAGGGAATGAGGCTGGTTTTTATTGGGTAACGTTCAATTTTGCTATAATTTACCCTCCTGCTCTACAGCCTCTCCTTCTCGTAGTTTAGTTCCGGGCCACCATTAGGCTGGATTGTGCATGAGAGGTGGCGTGGAAATCTTATTCTATGAATAACGTGGCTCAATTATAATATCCGGTAGAATGTCGGGGATTTACGAGATGCATAAAAATATCTCCAGGGAAGGATTTGTTATAGCCTGTTCTTTTCTGTAGGAAAAAAGCTTTAATTTTATCCCCGAAAAGAAAATGATGCATTCAACTTTCCGAAATAATTTATGGTTTTTACTGCTGGGACTGCTGGGATTGTTGTTGTTTGTGGCTAATCTGGGTATTGGCTCGGTGATGTTGCCGTGGACGGAGGTGCTGAAAGCGTTGTTTCATACAACCCATGCCGATACCACAGCATTGGTTATTGTGAATCAGTACCGTATGCCACAGGCTATTACAGCTCTTGCTACCGGAATATTGCTGAGCATGTCAGGCTTGGTATTACAGACGCTTTTCCGCAATCCGCTGGCTGGTCCATCGGTGCTGGGAATTAGTTCCGGTGCCAGCCTTGGCGTGGCGGTGGTGTTGCTGTCGGGAAGTGTGGCTGGTGTTGATTTGTCATCGCTGGCAGTTGTGGGAAATCTTACGGTGGTATTGGCTGCGCTGGCCGGTGCTCTGCTTGTGTTGGGTATCATTCTGTTTGTTTCCGCACGGGTGGCCAATGTTATCACGGTGTTGATTATTGGTATTATGTTGGGCTATGCCGTTTCGGCCGTGGTGAGCGTGTTACAGTTTTTCAGTGGCTCTGAAGATTTACATGCCTATGTTTTGTGGGGGCTTGGAAGTTTTTCTAAAGCCACAGTGCAGCAGTCGTTTTTACTGCTTTTTACTGCGTTTGCCGGCGTAGCCATCCTGTTTTTTTATGTGAAGCCGCTAAACGCCCTGCTTTTGGGTGAGGACTATGCCCGTAGTATTGGTTTTCGTCCGATGCGTATCCAACGGGTTTTGATTTTTGTTACCGGTATTCTCGTTGCGGTGGGAACGGCTTTTACAGGACCCATTGCCTTTCTCGGACTGGCGGTGCCGCATCTGGCACGCGGACTTTTTAAAACTTCACAACAGGGTGTACTGTTGCCGGCAACCATTCTCACGGGTGCTTCGCTGGCACTGTTTTGTAATTTGTTGGCCAAGCTACCTGGTTATGATATCTCATTGCCTATCAATGCAGTAACTTCGTTGGTGGGAGCACCGGTAATTATCTGGGTGATTATGAAAAGCCGTCATGTAAAATGGGGATAAACATGGAAATGACTTTAAAAATAGAAAACCTGACCACCGGCTATCGTTCGGGGAAAAAGAGCGGTGTGGTTTTGCAGCAGAAGATAAATGCCATCCTGAAAACCGGTCAGCTGGTTTGTGTGCTGGGGCCTAATGGTGCCGGAAAGTCCACCCTGCTGAAGACCATCGCCGGTTTCCATGCTCCGTTATCCGGTGAAATTTACTTTGGCGATCATCCGTTGAATACATTGAGTTTAAAGAAGTTATCCCGGCTGGCATCGGTGGTTCTTACCGAGCGTTTCTCAGATTTATATCTCACGGCTTTTGATGTGGTACGCATGGGACGGTTTCCGTACGTTTCCTTTTTTGGGCGAATGAAAAAAGAGGATATGGTGCTAATCAATCAAACCATGGACAAACTTGGTGTTGGCAGCTTAAAAGAGAAATTATTTTATAATCTGAGTGATGGCGAAAGACAGAAGGTGCTTATTGCGAGAGCTTTGGTGCAGGATACGCCCTTTTTGTTCCTGGACGAGCCGGTGGCGTTTATCGATTCTCCCGGACGCATTGAAATCATGGAAATCTTGTCGGAACTGGCACATCGGCTGGGAAAAGCTGTCCTGATGACGACCCACGACATGGAAACGGGCTTGCGTTATGCTGACATTCTGTGGTTGATGCAGCGTGGAAAGCCATTACTGGCCGGAATTCCGGAAGACATGGTTTTACAGGGAAACGTAGGTGAATATTTTCAACGGTCGGGGTTACACTTTGATGTGGGAAAAGGTCGTTTCAGGGCGGAGAGTAAATCGTTGCGGAATCTGGGAATCGTTTTTGTCAAAAACGGAGGCCATGAAAGTGCATGGCTGACCAATGCGATGGAACGCAAAGGGTTCACTGTTGTACAGGAAGAAAGTACTCCTGAACAAGGGATTTTTGTAGAATATAAAAACGGAAGCTTTCGGTTGTATCAGAATGCCAAACCGATGGGAGAGGTTCAAAGGATTGCCGCTGTGCTGGAAAAGATAGAGGCTTGGGGTAACGGTACACAAGTTGGCAAGTAATGCCTTCCTTAAATCAAACGTCTTTTTGAGCAAATATATATAAATTCAAATGACTTTGTGTGTTTTCATGCAAAAAAAACTGTTGCATCATCTGTATTTACAAACACACACAATTTTTAATTACAGGAACTTAGCATATATTCTGATAATTTTACATACTTTTATCATTGCAAAATCTCTAACTTCAGGTACTTTAAACTTTAATCATTTTATGTATGAAAAAATCCTGCTTATTTTTGTCATGGGTAACAATATTAACAATTGCGCTTATGAGTGCTTGTCAGTCGAAACAGAAAGTTGATTTAATTGTTTACAATGCCGTAGTCTATACGGTAAACCAGCAGTTTGATACCGTGAGTGCTTTTGCCGTGAAAAAATAAGGGTTTTAACTGGTTGCTTAATAGACGCTCAATTATTTTCATTTTGTAAAACCACTAAAATTTCTATTATACTGGAATAATTAGTACAAATTTTTCCGGTATTTTTAAATATCATCAATATATTTCGGGTTGATGACGCACACCGGTAATTATTTTGTTGCCTACAGTTATGCCATTTTATACAACATAAGGCAGATTAGGAAACACATTTTCATCTGGATTTTCCATTTTTCTTTTTCCTAAAAAACTCATTACATAAAATATTTTTCTACATTTGTCGCCATAACAAGAACGAAATGATGAATACCATTAAACAGAATAAACAATTGAAACGGAGGGGAAACCACGACCGGCGATTGTTGTTATGATGGATATTCACGAAGAATAAGAAATAAATACAAGCCCGGTCATGAAAATGATCGGGCTTTTTTTATGTTTAAAAGATCAAAAAATGAAAGTACTGAAGTTTGGTGGAACATCGGTTGGCTCAGCCGAAAAGATAAAGAAAATTGCAGAAATTATCCACAGTGAACAACCTGTGTTTGTTGTCCTGTCGGCAATGGGCGGAACCACTGACCGGCTGACAGAAATGGTTGCCGATGCTGTGGAAGGGAGAATGACGACTGCCCTGAAATCAGCCGGTGACCTGAAAAAACATTACGATCTGACGGTGTTGCAACTACTTGGAAAGGATGCCGCTGTGGCCATGTTTTATGTGGACATCATCTTTAACAGTATCAACGTGAAGTTGAAACAACTTCCTCTGGCAAAGGCTGAAAAGGAAATCCTCTCGTATGGTGAGAAACTTTCTACCTTTCTTTTCCATCAGTTGTTGTTGAAACATGGCCTTCACGCTGTGCTGCTTGACGCTACAACGCTTCTTCCGTTGGACGGCGACCATGAGCCTGTTATGAATGAAATAGAGAAAAAACTATGGATAGAATTCAATAGATATCCCGAAATGCATGTATTTATTACCCAGGGGTTTGTGTGCAGGAATGTGTGGGGAGAAACGGATAACCTCGGTCGTGGCGGAAGTGACTATTCGGCTTCGCTGTTTGGTGCAGCCATAAATACGGAAGAAATTCAAATATGGACGGATATTGACGGTGTTCAGAATAATGATCCGCGCATCGTGGAAAACACGCGTCCTGTCCGCCATCTCAGGTTTGATGAAGCGGCTGAACTGGCCTATTTCGGGGCGAAAATCCTGCATCCGCTGACCATCCTACCCGCGCAGAAAGCCGGTATTCCGGTTTTACTTAAAAATACTATGCACCCGGAAGATGCCGGAACAAGAATTACAGCCAGCCAGAAGGGAAGAGGTTTTAAAGCTGTGGCTGCCCGCGATGGGATTATCGCCATTCGAATAAAATCGAGCAGGATGCTGTTGGCTTATGGCTTTATGCGAAAGGTATTTGAGGTTTTTGAAACTTATAAGACGCCCATCGACATGGTTACTACCTCTGAGATAGCTGTTTCCATTACCATTGATGATGGGAGACATTTGAAGGAGATTGTCTCTGCACTCCGGCAGTTTGGCAAGGTGGAAGTGGAGGAGAAGAAAACATTGGTGGGCGTGGTAGGCCTGATTCATGCTGATGAGCCGGGATATGCCCGGCAACTTTTCAACGCTCTGGATGATATTCCCATCCGCATGATCTCCTATGGTGCCAGCCGTTATAATTTTTCACTATTGGTCAATACTGAAGATAAAGTAAGAACACTCAAAGCTTTAAACAGTCGCCTTTTTCATAATGAACTTATTGAGAATGAAGAGGATAATGTGATGAATATGGTTGCTGATTAGTGTCTTTTGTTAGTAATTATTATCTGTTTTTATCAGCCAGAATATAATTCTGATATTCAAACAGCCGGTGGCCGGTTCTCTTTTCGATAATGTTGAGTAGTTTGTCTTTTGGCCTCATATTCGATTTTGATGGGTCATAATTAAACTCCCAATCCTGCCCGGCGATGGTTTCCTTCATGTATTTGGGATGCTCTTCGGTGAAAAGCTCCAGCTTATCAACTTCGTTGAAATCAAATACTTTATGGTTAATATTTTCTTCCATCCAATTATCGTTATGCCAAAAACGAAAAAACGCACGCATTTTACTGTTTAAATAGCGGGGATTCCGGGCGTAAGAATAATGAAAAATAGAGATATCTGTTTTTAAGACACGGAGTTTTTGGCCTTTTTCTCCCGCAAGATAATTTTCGTAAGAGCTGTATTTTCTAAATCCCTGCGAATCGCGATATGCATAAATTCCCGGTACATTTTTGAAAGCTCTTATTTCGTAACGATGTGTGCTGCGCGTGCTGCGGATATGTTGAAAATCTCCCCAAAAATGTAAAAAGGGCATGAGCAGCCCATCCACATCCTGGCGTTGCTCTGCTTTTTCAATGTATTTACGAAGTTGTTCTGCTGCAGATTCATGAAGGATTTCATCAACCTGAAGATGAACAGCCCAATCACCAGAGATTTCGGCCAGACCTAGATTTGATTGTTGGGCAAAAATTTTTCCACCTTCCCGCAATTCCATATTCCATACCGAATCAATAATCCGGATTTTTTTATTTTTCAAAGCTTCAATGGCTTCCCGGGTGCCGTCATCAGAGTCACCTACAACCACCACCAGTTCATCTACGGCGGGTAGCAACGACAATATGGAGGGGATAAACGGGTATCCCATTTTAACCGCATTTCTAAGGTAAGTAAAGCCACTGATTTTCATTTGTAAAAAGTTATGTCTGTGGAAATATTTTTTGCAAAAATAGGAAAATGAAAGATTCGTCGTGAAAATAATCCTGTTTGGCTAAAAAGAGAGGCACATCCCGATTTTATTGGGGGCTTTGGTTATCTTTGTAAAGCTTTAGGGTATATTCCGGTTATTTAATATGAATACGAAACACGACTTTAAACAATGGATAATTCTGTTGCTGGCCATCTTTTTTCTCTTGCCGGAATTGACCATTTTTGCCCAAAAGAAAAATCATTTTACCATAAGTGGCTATGTCCGTGATAAAAACAGCGGTGAATTATTACCCGGTGCTACCCTTTATGTTAAGGAATTAAAAACGGGAACGGTATCCAATAGTTACGGGTTCTACTCTCTCACCATACCCGGCGGAAATTATCATCTCACCTACTCGTTTGTGGGTTATCAGAGCCAGACAGTTTCCATTTCACTTTTTCAGGATATGTTAATTAACAGGGAACTGTCTGCTGTTTCCAGCCGCCTTCGGGAAGTGGAAATAAAATCGGCATCGGCACGTGAGAATATTCGGCTACCTCAGATGTCGGTTACAAAAATGAATATGAAAAACATTGCCGAAATTCCTTCTTTTATGGGGGAAGTTGACCTCGTAAAAGCGTTACAACTACTTCCGGGGGTGAAATTTGTAGCCGAAGGCTCTTCGGGGATGAGTGTGCGCGGGGGCGGCCCTGACCAGAACCTGATATTGCTGGATGAAGCCACGGTTTACAATGCCGGTCATCTCATGGGATTTTTCTCGGTTTTCAATCCGGATGCCGTGCAGAGTGTAAAGCTTTACAAAGGGGATATGCCGGCAGCTTATGGCGGAAGGCTCTCCTCGCTCGTGCAGGTGCGTATGAAAGAGGGAAACAACAAAGCTTTTCATGGTCAGGGCGGTATCGGACTGGTATCCAGCAGGCTGATGTTTGAAGGCCCCATCATAAAAAACAAAGCTTCATTTATGGTAAGCGGCCGGCGTACTTATGCCGACCTGTTTCTGAAGTTGTCGCATGATGAAAAACTGCGGCAAAACAGACTCTATTTTTATGACCTGAATACAAAGCTGAATTTTTCGCTCAATGGCAATAACCATTTTTTTCTTTCCGGATATTTCGGGAAAGATGTATTCAAAAATAATTTTTTTGGAATGGACTGGGGTAATGCAACCGGAACTTTCCGGTGGAATCACATTTTCAACGAAAAACTTTTCTCCAATATCTCGGTCATCGTTAGCCGTTTCAACTACAACCTGGGGCTTGCAGCAGATAATCCGCGGGCTTTTTTGTGGCAGTCGGCATTGACGGATTTCACGTTGAAAGACAACTTCGATTGGTTTATTAATCCTAAAAACAAACTTAATTTTGGTTTCTCTGTTATTTATCACGATTTCTTTCCGGGAAAAATTACAGGAATCGGAAAAGAGGCTGTAATAGATGAGTACTGCCTCCCTGATAATTATTCTCTCGAAAGTGCGCTATATTTAAGCAATGAACAAAAAATCGGAAAGTTTACCCTTAAATATGGTCTTCGGGTTTCCTTTTTCAACAATCTGGGACCGGCTACTATTTATCATTATGATGCAGATTTTAACGTTACGGATTCTACGGTTTACGTGACGAAAAAAGCTTTTAATACCTATGTCGGTATTGAACCCCGTGTGGGGATTGTTTTCCGTGTAAACAAAAGTTCATCTGTAAAAGCCAGCTACGCAAGGAATTACCAATATGTACAGCAGGCGCAGAACTCCACTGCCGGCAATCCCATGGACATTTGGTTTCCGGCAAATCCTAACATCAAACCACAGGTGGGCGACCAGGTGGCTGCCGGCTATTATCAAGATTTTAAACAGGGCGCTTATTCTTTTTCCGGAGAATTATACTATAAATGGATTCACAACGCCATCGACTTTAAAGACCATGCGAATTTAATACTGAACAAATATCTTGATGGTCAACTGCGTACGGGACGAGGATATGATTATGGTATTGAGCTCATGCTGAAGAAAACATCGGGAAAACTTACAGGCTGGATGAGCTATACCTATTCACGAAGCTTTCGGGTGATTCCTGAAATAAACAATGGAGAGCCTTATCCAACATCTTACGATCGTCCCAATGATTTTTCGCTGACGTTGAGTTATCGGATAAACCCGGGTATCCGGTTGAGTATGAGCTGGGTTTACCTCACCGGGCAACCGGTAACTTTTCCTGTAAGCCGTTTCCTGTACAGCCACACCATTGTTCCGGTATATTCGGGGCGTAACAGTTACCGCATGGCCGATTACCATAGGCTGGATTTGGCGATGATTTGGGATTTGCCCAATAAAAAATCAAAAAAATGGCATAACCAGCTCAATTTCTCCGTTTACAATGCCTATAATCGTAAAAACCCGTGGGTTATTAATTTTCAGAACGATCCGAATGCTCCCAATACCACCCATGCAGAGATGACCTATTTGTTTGGGATTGTTCCCACTGTAACTTACAATTTTAGATTTTGATATGAAAAAGTTTCTTCGAAATATGATTTTTGTCCTGCTTGTGAGTATCGCAGTTGCCTCTTGTACCAAACAGGTGAATATTCCGTTAAAAACAGGTAACGAAAAGCTGGTCGTAGAAGGCTACCTGTTTGGACGTGATTCCGTCTCGTGGGTGCGGCTGACAAAAACAAGTGGTTATTTTTCCGATGAACCTCCGCCCCCGGTAACACACGCCCGGATTGTAGTAAGCCACCAGAAAAAGCAATGGCTTTTAATGGAGTCTTCTGCGAAACCCGGTGTTTATTTTTTACGCGACAGTACATTTCGCCTTCTTGTATCTGATACTTTTAATCTTCAAATTCAACTAAAAAACCCTGTGGGTGGCCATGATATATACAAAAGTCAGACGGTAGTTCCCCCTTTGCGGATTCGCATCGACTCACTGGGTATTGATTTTGCTCCTGATTTTAAAAAGTGGATAATACGCTATTTTGGCAAGGATATTTCCGGCAGAGATTATTATCTTTTTAACAGCAGTGTAAATGGTAAGATTGTAACAGACAGTATTTTGCAGAAGGTGGTCAGAGATGATGAATTTTTCGATGGCCGATATGTTTCCGGAGTCGTTGTGCAGGTTCTCAATGAGCGTACCATGAAAGTTGGCGATGAATATACCCTCCTGGCATCCAATATTACAAAAGCATATTATGATTATATGTCTTCCTTGCAGGATGAGGTGGGCGATAAAAACCCCTTGTTTAGCGGGCCGCCGGCAAATGTGAAGGGAAATATAAGTAATGGTGCCGAAGGATTTTTTACTTCATTTATGACTACTTCCTATACTGTTCAGCTGAAGGCAAACAAGCCTGCTGTCAACTCTGATACAGATAGATTTTCAAAATGAAATATCCAGTGCCAGGTCGTAAATATTTGATTTTGGCATGTTAAACAAAGAACTATCTTGATAACTGAAAACTAATTTATTTTGTTTTAAAAACCGCCAGCTTACACCATATATCCGGCGCTTGTTAATTTCTATCGCACCATATTTCATTAATGAAAAATAATCGTAACGCGCGTAAACGGCAAAAGCTGTTTTTGGGATTTTTAATTCACTATAGAATGAAAAGCCATGTTGGGGTAGTGCGCTGAAAGTGCTGTCCACAAAAGTTCCGTAGCTGTTTCCTCTGCCTGATTCATATTGGGCGGTTACAGTAACATAACGACTTTCATAAGAAACAAATCCTGCGTTTAAAACAAAATCAGGTTTTTCAGGAATATTCCCTTTTCCGAAAATGCCGAGATATGAAAATTGCAAACCCGGAACTGCGGAAGGAAAGGGACGGATTGTGATTCTGGCTTCAAAATTCTTATTCATGTTCCGTTCGAACTGATGATATCCTCCGCCATTATAGATTCCAAAGGCGAAACTGCCATATTTTCCCGGAGAATACGGATGAACACGGGTAACATACTCACCGCTCATGCGGCCACCCAAAAGCCCCTGACAACTTATGCCAAAACCAGCGGAGTTAAAAAGAAAACTACGCTCCATGAACATGGTACCCTGAACGCGGTATGCATTAATGTGTTCTTCAAAATCGAGCCACGGCCGCTGGACAATTCCAAATTTTAAACGGGTATTTGTAAAAAATAAAAAGTCGGGAATCTTATATTGTAGGTATAGATACTTAACCCGAAGTTCAATATTTCCTGCATCATTACCCTGGTTATCTATGGTGATATCCTGTGTGTATCGTGCGGAAAGATTTTTCGAGATTTGTGCATTTACAGAAAGGTAAGCACGGCGAACAAGGAAGGCAAAATCTGCCGTCTTATTCTGGTTTTTGTATTGACCTGCAAGATAAAATAGTCCTGTTATTTTAAGGTGCTTGCTGAAATTACTCTTTTTGGAAAATGTTTTGTATTTGGTGCTTTGCGCTTGAAGAACAACAGGGAAGAAAAAAAACATAAATCCAAAAATAAGACGAATACGTTGGGTAAAATTTTTCATGGCATATTGGAAAAAGATTATATATTTTAAAAACAGTGCAAATGTATTGTATCGTTTTTGCCTGCCATCCACTTAATGTAAAGTTATTGTTAAATTTATTGACTTTTGAACTTATGTTCATTATCTTTGCGGTGAATTTTAAATTAAACGACAATGAGTACTTCTGGAAACAATGATGCACCCGGCAGGGGGCTAGGATACGGTGGAGGCCATGGCAGAAACCGAGGTGGTAGTTTTGGTGTTGGCGGATATTGCGTTTGCGCCAAATGTGGAACTAAAATCCCTCATCAACAAGGGGTTAAATGTACTACGCTGAAATGTCCGAAATGCGGCCATACTATGATTCGCGAAGAGTTGCTTAAGAAATCCTGATAAAGGAATGTTTTTCCTTTTCTTTTTGCTGAAGCGGAAGACATGATACCTCTTTATGTTTATGAGATTAATTATCTTTGTCAGCCGGCATCCCTATGGGATAGCCGGCTTTAAAAAAATGCATCTATGACCCTGAATCATATCGGAATAAACATTGCCGACACGCACGAAATACAGTATTTTTATGAGGATATTCTGGAATTCGTTCCGGAAAATAATTTTCCTGTTCCTCTTGAAATTTCACAACAATTTTTTGGAATTGATAACAAAACGGATGCTCATATTGTTCAATCTGAAGATTTGTTGCTGGAGCTGTTTGTATATGACAAGCCGTTAAACACGGGATATGCGCATTTGTGTTTGGAGGTGAAAAATAGAGAAAAAATTGCCCGGAAATGTATCGAAAATGGCTATCCTGTTATGCGTAAGGAAAGAGAAAAGGGAGATTTGCTGTTTGTTAAAGACAAAGCCGGCAATGTGTTTGAACTAAAAAATAAAAGGATATGAAAACCTATCTGGATTGCCTGCCTTGCTTTGTGGAACAAGCGCTGCGTGCGGCACGAATTGCTACCAACGATGACAAAGTGATTAAGCAGGTACTCGATGAAGTTGGTTGCATGATTAAAGATACGCCCATGGAGAACACACCTGCTGAATCAGGAATCCGGGTTTATGGGAAGATACGGGAGATTACCGGTGTGGCAGATCCTTACCGGGAAATAAAACAACGCCACATTGCCGAAGCCAGGGCGCTGTATCCCGAATTGGAGAAAATGGTTGCAAAAGCAAAAGACCCGTTACTAACGGCTATTCGTATTGCTATTGCAGGAAATGTAATTGATCTTGGTATCAACAAAACTTTTAATCTGGTAGCTGATATAAAAGAAATTCTTATAAAAGATTTTGCTGTTTTTGATTACGAAGCTTTTAAAAAAGCATTGTATAATGCTGAAAAGGTGTTGTATATAGGTGATAATGCAGGGGAATCAGTTTTTGATAAGTTGCTTATAAAACAGTTGAATAAGCCTGTAAAATTTGCTGTCCGCTCACAGCCAATCATCAATGACGCAACTATGGAAGATGCGCTTGCATCAGGATTGGATGAAGTAGCTGAATTAATTGACTCAGGCAGTAAGGCACCAGGAACTATTTTACGACATAGTACTCCGGAATTTATGGAAGTTTACCAGAAGGCAGACCTTGTGATCAGCAAAGGACAGGGAAATTATGAAGGTTTGTCGGATGAAGATCGCCCCATATTCTTTCTGCTAAAGGCCAAATGCCCGGTAATTGCACGGGATATGGGGGTACAGGAAGGAGATATTGTCTTAAAAGGTATAAATTTGTAAAATCTTCAGAGAGATACTTTTAGACTGTAAAAATATTCTGTCGTGTGACGGATAAAAAATAATACATTGGTTGATAATTAAATACAAAATTATTAAGAGATGAAAACAAAAATAGGAATTATCATTTGCGATCGTTATCGGAATTGTGCCGGCGGAAAATGTTTTCGCTCCCTGCAGAATCGCGAAGGTGCTTTCAGTATTTATCCCAAAGAAGATGAAGTGGAAATTGTGGGTTACACAAGTTGTGGCGGCTGCCCCGGCGGAAACATCGAATATGCACCCGAAGAGATGAAAAAAAATGGGGCAACCGTCATCCATTTTGCCACAGGGTTCGTGGTGGGCTATCCGCCCTGTCCGTATATCGACCATTTTAAACGTTTCATAGAAGAAAAATATACTATGAAAGTGGTCGTGGGGACGCATCCCATTCCCGAAAAATATTACCAGACGCACAAGGCACTAAAAACCTGGAATACCCCTCAATGGCAGGAAATTATCAAGCCAACACTGACCGACGAGAAAACACGGATTGAATATAATTAAATGTGTTTTATACACTTATTAGCAGCTTTAAACTGACATAGTAACCATGAAAAATAACCATTCATCTTAATAATTTTTCAGGAACTAAAAAAACTATTTATCCACAGATATTTGCCAGATACAAACTCAATACATAAACATATAAGAAGTTGGCCAAAATGTAAAGAAAAAACAGAAGTCTTATCATTAATAGTTTAATATGTAAAGATGTTTTGGTTTTCTTGTCAATTGAACGTATCTTTGCAAAGAAAATCAAATAATCTATACATAAAAGGTGTAAGATGTTAAAGAAATTACCAATAGAAAAAGACATTGAAACAAAAAAGGTTCTTAAAAAACTTGCTTCTACACATAGGGCATTAGCCGAATTAAAAGGAATTGTAGCGACAATTCCCAATGAGAATATGTTAATTAACACTTTGGGGATTCAAGAAGCAAAAGACAGTTCAGCAGTCGAAAATATCATTACAACCCATGATGATATTTATAAAGCAGAATTAAATCTTGGTAATATTAAATCATTAAATGCAAAAGAAGTCCAAAATTATATTTCTGCCCTAAAGAAAGGATTTACTTTAATATCGAAAAACAAGATCCTTACAAACAATGATATAATTGCAATACAATCTGAATTAGAAAAGAACAATGCGGGTTTTAGAAAACTTCCGGGAACTGCTTTGAAGAATGCAACAACAGGAGAAACGGTATACGCACCGCCACAAGAATATTCTGAAATTTTAGATCTGATGTCAAATCTGGAACAATTTATCAATGATGAAACTCTGTCAGATTTTGACCCGTTAGTAAAAATGGCTATAATTCATTACCAGTTTGAAAGTATTCACCCATTTTACGATGGAAACGGGCGAACAGGGAGGATTATTAATGTATTGTATTTGGTTATGCAAGATTTATTAAATCTTCCAATACTATATTTAAGTCGGTATATAATTTTGAATAAAGGAATGTATTATAAGTTATTACAGGAAGTTAGAGAAACCGATAATTGGGAGAACTGGCTGTTATACATGCTTGATGCTGTTGAACAAATTTCGAAAGAAACAATAGTATTGATAGCGAAAATACGAGAATTAATCTTTGAATATAAAAATATTCTTCGCAGTAACTATAAATTTTACAGCCAGGATTTATTAAATAACCTGTTTAAACACCCTTACACAAAAATTGAATTTATTGAAAGAGATTTGGGCGTTTCCAGAATAACAGCGGCAAAATATTTAAATGAATTAGCAAAAAGCGGATTACTGAAGAAACAAAAATTCGGGACAGGAAATTATTATATAAATGAAAAATTAATGAACTTATTAACGATGAAGGAATAACACTTTGGCTGACAACGGCTCATAGTGCATGCCGCAAATAATTGTAAATATGACGATTAAGCATTAAAGGAAAATACCGGTTAATAGAAAAATAAAACATTAAACTGCGGCATGCACCATAGCCGCACACGTTAGAAAATTGTAATTATGTATAAATATCTTTTTGGCCCGGTGCCTTCGCGCAGGCTGGGCATGTCGCTCGGCGTTGATTTGGTGCCGCATAAAGTTTGTTCGCTCAATTGTGTTTATTGCGAGTGTGGACGAACCACAAATTTAACCGTTGAGCGAAAAGAATACATCCCGTATGACGAGGTAGTCAGCGAAATTGACCACTATCTTAAGCATAATCCCAATCCTGATTATTTTACCTTTTCCGGTTCCGGCGAACCGACTTTGAACAGCCGCATTGGCGATGTGCTTCATTTTATCAAATCCAACAGCAAAGTGCCGGTTGCTGTTCTCACCAACGGAACATTGTTTTACGATAAGGCTGTCCGGGATGAGCTTCTCGAAGCCGATGTGGTTTTGCCTTCGCTGGATGCTGCTGAAGAGCTGGCTTTTCGCAAAATAAACCGCCCGTGGCATAAATTGAACATCTCTGAATACATCAGGGGGCTTGTTGATTTCAGAAATGAATATAATGGCCAAATCTGGCTGGAAGTGCTCATTATTCCCGGTATGAACGATAATCAGGAAAACCTGAATGCTTTGAAAGACGCTTTTTTGAAAATTCATCCGGATGAAATACAGCTGAACACATTGGATCGTCCCGGTGCGATAGAAAATATCAGGGCTGCCACGCGTAAGGAGTTACAGGATATTGTGGACTTCTGGGACTTGCCGCAGGTGAAAATCATCGCGGCAGCACCGGATCGTAAAAAAATTGTTTCCTACCGTGATGATACGGAATCGGCCATATTGGAAACCATCAAACGCCGTCCCTGTACGCTGGAAGATCTCCATAAAATTCTGGGACTCCACATTAACGAAATCAATAAATATCTTGATGTGCTTGAAGACGAGAAAAAAATTCTTTCCGTAAGGGAAAAGAGGGGCGTGTTTTATAAGATTAATTCATTGTGATTGCAGGCTTTTATTAACATGAGTTAATTAGAAAGCCAGTGAAAAGAAAAACAAAATAATTCGGGATAAATAATAAATTTGCCTTTTAAAAGTTTTCTATAATACAAAATGAATTGATGCAAAGACCCGGTTTTTACTTTTACGCTATATTTCTGTTGTTACTCATCGCCTCTCCAACCATGCTGTTTTCGCAAACTGCTGTGGTAAAAGGGACTGTTATTAATGAAAAAGGGAAACCGGCCCAATTGGTCAATATACAACTTATCGGAACAAAGCTGGGCGTAACGACCGACCAAAAAGGTGATTTCAGCCTACGGGTTCCGGTGAATAAAGTGTTGCATTTGGCTGTTACTTATATTGGTTACCGACGGCAGGATACAGTGTTGCGTTTAGTATCCGGAGAAACAAAAACGATAAACTTCAGGCTTCGGAGTCTTTCAACTAATCTGCCGGGTCTTGAAGTACATGATGAGCAGTTGCGAACCGAAAATATTATGCGTCTGAACCCACGCGACGCTATGGTGGCACCTGCTGTATCGGGTGGCGTGGAGAGCCTTATTAAAACCATGCCGGGCGTTTCCTCCAATAATGAATTGAGCTCACAGTATTCGGTGCGAGGTGGTAATTATGATGAGAATCTGGTATATGTAAATGGTATTGAAATTTACCGCCCGTTTCTTGTCAACAGTGGAAGGGAAGAAGGCTTGAGCTTTATTAATCCTGCATTGGTCTCTGGAATTCTGTTTTCGGCAGGAGGGTTTGGTGTGCAGTATGGCGATAAGATGTCGTCTGTATTGGATATTCGCTACCGAAAGCCGGTACAGTTTGGCGGTGGCGTTTCACTCAGTATGCTGGGCGCCGGACTGAATGTGGGTGGAACGGACAGAAATAAACGGTTTACCTATCTTGTGGGTGCACGTTACAAAACCAATCGTTATTTGTTGGGTAGCCTGGAAACAAAGGGAAACTATGAACCTGATTTTGCTGATTTTCAAGGTCTTTTCACATACAAACTGAATAAAAAATGGGATGTCTCTCTGTTGACTTATTCCTCCCTGAATAAATACAAAGTAGTTCCTGCCAACCGTCAGACTGATTTTGGAACGGTACAACAAACCTTGCGGTTTACCGTCTATTTTGATGGCCAGGAAGTGGATAAATACAATATGTTCCAGTCGGGACTTACGTTTCATTATCATCCGAACAGCAAGACACATTTGCGGTTTATTTTTTCCGGTTTCAAAACAAACGAATCAGAAACCTACGATGTTCAGGGACAGTACTGGATAGGACAGGTAGACAATCGTAAGCAGAAAAAAGGCCAGGGTGAAGCTGTACAAACACTGGGTGTAGGGACTTATCTCCAACATGCGCGGAATTATTTCGATGCCAGCGTTTTCACTTTTGCTCATAAAGGATCGTTGGTATATCGTAACAGTTTATTGCGCTGGGGCATACGGTATCAGTTTCAGCAGGTGGACGATAAACTTCATGAATGGGAAATGAACGATTCGGCAGGCTATTCATTACCTAACCCTGTGGATAAGCCCGGGAATCCAAACCCATCGCGTGGGAACCTGAATTTGTATTATTTTGCCCATGCACACAATGTACTGAATATTCACCGGGTTTCTGCCTATGGTTCTGACCGGTGGAATTTTCAACTGAAGAATAAAAGCCACCTTTCGCTTACTGCCGGTGTGCGACTTTACTGGTGGAGTTATGCCAACGAGTTTCTGGTAAGTCCCCGTGTAAGCCTTGCCTACAAACCTTTTTCCAATCCCAACCTGGTATTTCGTTTTTCATCAGGAGTTTATTACCAACCGCCGTTTTATCGCGAAATGCGTAACATGGATGGAAGCCTGAACCCAAATATCAAATCACCGCGTGCCATCCATTTTATTCTTGGAGGCGACTATCGTTTTCAGGTATGGGACCGGCCGTTTATTTTTACCACCGAAGCATATTATAAAAAATTGGATAATCTGATTCCGTATGAGGTGGATAATCTGCGGATTCGTTATTATGCTAATCTGACAGCCAAAGGATATGCAGCAGGCATCGATTTCAGATTATTTGGCGAGTTTGTAAAAGGCATTGACAGCTGGATAACGTTGTCTTTTATGAAGACGGCACAAGACATATCAGGTGATTATTATTATGATTATTTTAATGGGGCAGGGGAGAAGTTGCCCTCACGTCAATCGGCTGCTGCTGTAGACAGTGTGAAAATAGAGCCGGGTTATATTCCGCGTCCCACTGACCGAAGGGTAAATTTTACCATCTTTTTTCAGGATTACATCCCGCATCACAAGCAGTTTAAAGTACATTTGAGATTGTTGTACGGAACGGGATTGCCTTTTGGCCCTCCACAGTCACAACCATACCAGCAAACATTGCGCATGCCGCCTTACCGCCGTGTGGATATTGGCTTCTCGTGGAATCCGCTGGATAAAAAAGTGAGTAGGATTTCACGTAAAACCATTAAGTCTATGTGGATTAGCCTGGAAGTGTTTAATCTTTTCCAAACGTATAATACTGTTTCTTATACCTGGATAAAAGATATCTATAACCACTCCTTTGCCATCCCAAATTATCTTACTACACGCCGGGTAAACCTGAAAATAGCTTTTAAATTCTAACAGTATTCTGTTAACACAAATGGAAAATACCCTTACTTTTTATTGCCGGCAGTGGAGCTGGTTATCTTATCAATATACTTTACCAATTTAACAAAGTCAGCCTGTTTACGGATACGGAGGTTTTCATCTTTGATGTATCGGCTGAGTTGACTTTTATACTTTGGGAAAAGATGAAGGATAGCTTTTGCCTTTGAAACAGGAATAGCAGCCGATGAATCAACTTTTAAATAAAGGCTCTTGATGACATCCGTATAGCGTTCGGGCTCAGCAGGTTTATAGGGTTGTGTGGGATGTGCCTGGAGCAAATAAACGGTGTACTTTATCAATGCCTTGGTATTTCCCTGAACAAGTACCTGAAAATAGCCTGAGGCAAGTTTATTTTTACTTTTATAATAAGGTGAATAAATGAGTGTGGTGTCTCCAATCTCATAAGATTTTATTTTATTCTGTCCTTTTAAAGCATACACATTTCCATTAGTGGATTTGTATTCGATATTATCTGTAAATATATTATATCTTAATGGAACTGCGGGAAATTTCATGTTATATCGGCTGATGAGCTTTCCTTCCTTAAAATTTCTATTCAGATAAGGGTTACCGGCAATAGCAGCATTTCTGATTAGCGGTTTCCCGTTTTCCATTTGATGAGCACGCCAGACATTATCAACGGTTTTCAGTGTTGGATTGACAACCTGTGCTACAGAAGATAATCCCAGAAAGCCAAATACGATGAATAAAAGATATGTTTTTATTTTCATTTTAGATTAACTTTAAAAAAGTATAATTTTTTTACGAAAGTACATATTTAATTAACGGAATTTAACCCCTTGAATTGTATTTGTTTTTTCAATTTGTGAGATTACCATTCTTTGCAGGGTAAGTAATTATTTATCAGTTTATTAATCATCTTACCCCCGTAATGATAAGATTTTTAGGAAAAATTATTAAATTTATTTAGATTGTATTAAAATAGTACTTACCTTTGTAAGGTGATTATAGTTTTAAATAAAGCTTAATTGCAGGTTAATTTTTTGGGTTATCCCTCTTTCTGAGGGTTTTAGGTTAATGTTGAAAAAACTTCGATCGCCTGATCGAAGTTTTTTCTTTTTAAACAGAGGATTTAACAGATAAAAAAAACAGCCGAGTTTTATACGCGGCTGTTTTAATAATTAGCTGAGAAACAAGTCTATTCAAAGGAAAGTATAGATTTCCGTATAATTTCCACTGCCTGCATTAATTCTTCTTCCGTGATAACCAGTGGCGGTGCAAAACGGATGATGTGGTCGTGGGTGGGTTTTGCCAGCAAACCGTTATCTGCCATTTTCAGGCATACATCCCAGGCCGTTTTTCCATTTTTGGGACGGATAATGATAGCATTTAACAAGCCTTTTCCACGAACTGTTTCAATCATACTTGATGAAATATTTTTCATCTCTTGTCTGAAGATCTTACCCAGTCTTTCTGCTTTTTCAGCCAGATTTTCCTCCTTGATGACTTCTAAAGCAGCCACGGCTACACGTGCGGCAATAGGATTTCCACCAAAAGTTGATCCGTGTTCTCCGGGTTTGATGGTCAACATGATATCGTCATCGGCCAGTACGGCAGAGATGGGATAAACGCCTCCGGAAAGTGCTTTGCCAAGTATCAACAAGTCCGGGCGTACACCTTCATGATCGCAAGCCAGTAATTTTCCGGTACGGGCAAGGCCTGTTTGCACTTCATCGGCAATAAACAATACGTTTTTTGCTTTACATAAATCGAATGCTTTTTTCAGATAGCCTTCGTCGGGAACCATCACGCCTGCTTCGCCCTGAATAGGTTCCACAAGGAATCCGGCTACATTCTCATCTTGCAGGGCTGTTTCCAGTGCTTCAAGATCATTGTATGGAATCGTAATGAACCCTGGTGTGTAAGGCCCGAAATCTTTTTTTGCTTCCGGGTCGGTGGACATGGAAATGATGGTGATGGTACGTCCGTGGAAATTATTTGCGCAGACAATAATTTTGGCTTCGTTTTCCGGGATTCCTTTTTTTGTGTACGCCCATTTACGACAAAGTTTCAATGCAGTCTCGTCACCCTCGGCACCCGAATTCATAGGGAGTATTTTGTCGTAGCCAAAATATTCTGTTATGTATTTTTCATAAACGCCCAGCGAATCGTTGTAAAAAGCCCTTGAAGTAAGGGTTAATATCTTTGCCTGATCTGTAAGTGCTTTAATAATTTTAGGATGGCAATGTCCCTGATTTACAGCTGAATAGGCTGATAAAAAATCAAAATATTCTTTTCCTTCAGCATCCCAAACCTTTGGGCCTTTACCTTTGGCCAAAACTACCGGTAGCGGATGATAGTTGTGTGCTCCGTATTTATCCTCCAGTTCCATAGCCATTTTTGAAGTGAGTTTCTCTGACATGTCCTTGTCTTTTAAATTATAATTTGATTTATTGAATTGTAAAAATTTATTCTTTTGTATTTCCTAAAATAGCGTTGCAAAGGTAGCTTTATTTCGATGATTGTATATCAGTCAAACAAAAAATAAGGGGATTACTTAGGATTTGTAACGAAGAAAAAGCGGAAAAGAACAAGCTGTAACGGGCTGGTTATTTCGTTAAAATTCCTTAGGGAGTTTCAGACGGTAAAACCTGGTTACAGAAGATGCCTGACGGGGAGAAGCAGCCATTCGAAAAACTTTTCAATGGGAGGCCGGTTTTTCCATTGTCTGTAAACAAATGGAATGGTTGATTTTCGTGTTTCTTCTACATGCTGTATAACCTGCTGCGCAATTTGGGCGTTGTTACCAAACAGCATAATTTCAAACATATAGCGGAAACTTCTGTAGTCGAAATTGGAGGAGCCAATGGCAAAAATAGTATTGTCGACAAGGAAAATTTTAGCATGAAGATTGTTAGGTTCATAAAAAAGAAAATTTATTCCTTTCCTGGCCAGTGGCCCCAGGTATTTGTTGCGGAGTATGTCAACCAGGTTCACATCTGATTTCTTGGGTAAGAAGATGTTAATTTTTACACCGCGTCGGGAAGCATCCACCAGGCTTTTACGCAACATAAAGCCCGGAAGGAAATAGGGTGTTTCTATATTGATAGACTCTTTGGCTTGTTTAATATGGTAAATGAACTTATTATTGATTTTCTTTTTGGTGATGAGTGGTACATCTCTGATAATCTCAAAATTTTCATGTTTAACTAAACGGGTATAGTTGGATTTACTGAAAATGTAATTGTTATAAATTTTATAATCCTGAAGAAATAATTTTTTAAACGTTGGTGTGATATCGGCTTTCATGCGCAACACCGACTCACGCCAATTCAGGTTGTAACCTGTAATGTTTGATGAGCCTATGTAGCCTGTTTTATCATCGATAAGCAACAGCTTACGGTGATTTCTCCGGTGGCTTCTGGTAAAAAAATCGAAGTTGTATTTTATCTTTTTAAAAAAACGGACTTCTCCGCCAGCTGCAATAAACTTATCAAAAAAACCGTAGCGGATACTTCCTGCTCCCCAGTAATCGATAAGCAGTTTTACTTCTACACCTTTTTTTACTGCTTTGGTCAGCTTGTTGCGAAAACGTTCGCCCATAACATCATTCCCCAGCTTGAAAGTTTCAAGATAGATATAATCTTTGGCTGTATCAATATCATCCAACATTTGCCCATAACATTTCCATGGGTCTGAAAATAGCTGGTATTTAGCAGATTTGTCCATTCGTTGTTAATTCATTGGGATAAAAAATTATGGGATGAAGATAACTAAAATTTTTAAAAGAAAAGACAATAAAGTTTACCGGAAATTTAAGACATTGCTTAATCTTTCACTTTATATTTTTTTGTTTCCTTTTTCGCTCTTGTGTATAAAATAAGGACAAGAATCAGAATAACAACAACAAGGGAAAGCCCAAGAGTAAGAATATAAAAACGCTTGAGTTTGATTTCTTTATGTTCGCTTTCTTCTTTTAAATTTTTGCTTTGTTGGAGAAGCGTATCGATTTTGTACTGAGTTTCCATCTCTGCCATTCTGATTTTTTTCAGATTCTCTGACAGGGTATCTTTGTTGTGTTCGTAAAGGTTGAAATATTTATTGAAATTTTCATAATCACCCAATGCCGCATAACATTTAAATGCTCCCATATAATTACTAAGGGTGAAACTTTTAAGGCCAACTTTGGTTGATATTGCCATGCTTTTTTGAAATTGTTTAATTGCTTTCCGAAACCAACCTGTTTCCTGTAATACTTTCCCCTCGTTCTGATAAACCATGCTCAGCCCGGTTTTATTGCCTGTTTGCTGATAAATGTTCTTGCTTTCATCAAAGTATTTTAAGGCCAGCGAAAGGTCTCCCATTTGTCCGTATAGTACACCAAGATTGCATTTTACCAAAGCAATACCTTCTTTATCAACGAGGTCTTCCTTTATTTCAAGTGATTTATCGTAAAGAATTTCAGCTTTCTTGTATTCTTTGAAATGATCGCTGTATATATCTGCCATGTTATTCAGTACACGTGAAAGTTTCCGTTTGTTCCCTGTCACCGAGTAAATAGCCCTCGCTTTTTCAAGATAAATTAATGCTTTTTTAAACATTCCGGTTTGTGAATAAATAATTGACAGACTATTGTATGCCATAGCGATGCCGTTTTTGTCGTTAGTTTGAACAAAACTTTTCAAAGCCTGATAATAATAATTTAAGGCATCATGATAGTTTTTTCGGTAATAATTGATGTTCCCTAAATTGATCTGAGAGGTGGCCTCTCCCTCTATGTTATTCAACTCTTTTTCTATGTGGCATGAAGCTTTGTAGTAATGCGCGGCACTGTCAAAATTTGCCCGGCCTTCATAAACAAGACCAATGTTATTCAGACAGTTGGATTGTCCTTCTTTGTTTCCACTTTGCTGGTAATAGAGCAGGCCTTTTTTAAAATATTTAAAAGCATTTTGCATATCGCCCCAATAAAAATAACTGACCCCCATTGATTTGCTGGATAATCCCATGAGATTTTTATCATTATTTTTTTTGGCTAAGTCAAATGCCTTTTGGAAATATTGTTTGCAACCATATACAGACTTACCCCGGTTTTCTTCTGAAAGTTTGATGAGAAGTGAAATTTTTGCTTTACCATGACTTGTATCCAACAGTTGCTGCGGGTTGTTCGAATTTTGCAAATTTGTGGCCTGCAACCAGATAGGGAGCAAAAGAAGCAAACCGATAAAGCGAGTCTTTTTCATCCTTTTGTGCAAATCTAATTCTTTTTTGGAAAATTGTTCTTTTTCAACCAACTATTTTTGGCTAAAAATTGATAATTTCCTCATCCGCGTTTTAAACGCGGATATCTTTATCCAAATCAATTAATTGGTCTACAGGTAAATACAACCTTGTTACAAATGAGGCCGGGTTTGAAGCCGGGAGATGGTGAGGCCACGAATACACGAAAGGAATAAATTTGTGTATTCGTGGCCATCTTTGCCCAAAAATGGTGTAAGTTCCCGTTTGTGTCCCGGCCTCCGCTTGTGCCGTGGGAATGTATATCATATTCGCTTATCTTTGCAATTAAAATTATTGTTATGATTGAATCGATGACCGGTTACGGAAAATCCGTAGCTGCCATGCAGCATCAAAAACTGCTGGTGGAAATCCGTACACTCAACAGCAAACAGCTGGATATTAGTATGCGTATTCCTCAGATTTTCAGGGAGAAAGAAATCGAGATCAGGGCTATGCTACGAAAACGGCTTCAGCGTGGAAAAATTGATTTTTCTATTTCGAGGGAGCAGTCTGAAAAACTGAATGCTCCTGTTCTTAATAAGACGCTTGCGCATCACTACTATAAGCAGTTGAGGGTGTTTGCCAAAGAGATAGGGAGCGAAGAAAGAGAGGATTTTCTTGCATTAATTATGCGTTTGCCTGATGTATTTGTTGCAGAAGAATCATCGCTTGCTGAGCAGGAATGGAATGCATTGTTGGATGCCATTTTGGATGCTGTTGATCAGGTTGACTTGTTCAGAACGCATGAGGGTAGCGTACTTGAAAAAGATTTTCGTCAGCGTATTGCCACTATTTTGCAGCTTCTTAACGAGGTCGACCCTTACGAAAAAGCACGTGTTGAAAGAGTGAAAGAGCGTATTTTAAAAAATCTGAAAGAAAATATTTCGGATATTCATTACGATAAAAACCGTCTGGAGCAGGAATTGATATATTATATTGAGAAACTGGATGTTACCGAAGAAAAAATCCGCTTGAAAAAACATTGCGACTATTTTCTCGATGTGTTGAACACGGAGGAGGCAGCGGGTAAAAAACTGGCTTTCGTTCTTCAGGAAATAGGACGTGAGATAAACACCCTTGGTTCCAAATCCAACGATGCCGACATGCAAAAGATTGTAATACTTATGAAAGACGAACTGGAGAAAATCAAAGAACAAATGTTGAATATTTTGTAATGTCGAATACTGAAAATTATAAAAAAGGCAAACTGGTTATTTTTTCGGCACCTTCTGGTTCGGGAAAAACAACGTTGTTGCGATATGTTATAACGCAATTACCACAGCTCTCTTTTTCTGTATCTGCAACCAGCCGTCCGCCCAGGCCGGGAGAGAAGAATGGATATGATTATTATTTTATCACAGTTGATGAGTTTAAACAAAAGATTAAAGAGAATGCCTTTGTGGAATGGGAGGAGGTTTATCATAATCAGTACTATGGCTCTTTGCGTTCCGAAGTGGAAAAAATCAGAGAACGTGGCAATTCAGTTGCTTTTGATGTGGATGTAATAGGAGGTCTGAATATTAAAAAGATGTATGGCAATGAAGCACTCTCTGTTTTTGTCAGGCCACCTTCAATAGCCGTTCTCGAAAAGCGTCTTCGCCATCGGTCAACTGAAAGCGAAGAAAGTATTCGTCAGCGTCTGGACAGGGCTGCTTATGAACTTACTTTTGAAAAACATTTCGATAAAGTGCTGGTAAATGGCGATTTGGAAAAAGCGCACAAAGAAGCACTTGCGTTGGTGCGCGATTTTATTGACAAAGACTGATTTTACTGCTTTTAACTCAATATAATAGAAATGAATAAAATTGTTTTACCTGCTTACAATAAAAATATTATCAGGGCTTTACGCAGTTTACGTGTAGAGGGTTGTTCTTTGCGTAAGCCCGGAATAGATGAAGTGCTGATAAAAGTTCACGCGGCACCCTGTAATCCTTCGGATATTGCCTTTATGATGGGAGGATACAATATTATAAAAGAGGTTCCGACTGTCCCGGGTTTTGAGGGTTCTGGAATTGTAGTTGAGGCCGGCGAAGGCGCAGAGGATCTTATCGATCGTAAAGTGAGCTTCTTTATTCAGGAAGAAAACTGTGGAAGCTGGTCGGAATATGTCATCTCGAACCGTAAAAAGCTGGTGGTGTTGGATGATAAAATGAACATGGATCAGGCAGCTTGCTTTGCCATTAATCCCTTTACCGCACGTGGCCTGTTGGACATCGCCTTATTACGTGATAACCATGCTGTTATCCAGAATGCTGCCGGAGGTCAGGTGGCTGCTTTTGTACGGCAAATGGCAGGCGATATGGGTATTGATGTGATTGATATTGTCAGAAAACAGAAAACAGTAGAGCGTTTAAAAAATGAAGGTGCCCGGTATGTCTTGTTGGAAAATGACCCGCTGTTTGAACAGAATTTGAAAAAACTGGCACATAAACTGGATGCGCGACTGGCTTTTGATGCGGTGGGCGGCCCGCTTGCAGGGCAAATTTTTAATGCCATGCCTTTCGATGCAGAATTGGTTTCTTACGGTGGCCTTTCCACAAAACATATTTCAGGTATTGACTCAATGGATTTAATTTTTCATAATAAGATTATTTCCGGATTTAATCTTCCAGAATGGCGTGAGCAAATGGATGATGATTTTTTTGAACAGGTTTCCGTAGATATGCAACACTTGTTTATTTCAGGAAAATATCAGACAAAAATACAGGGAAGTGTTGGCTTCGATAACATTAGCGATGGCCTTATCCAATGCTTGCGAAACCTGAGTAAAGGAAAGATGTTAATAAAAGCGAAAGTTGCTGAATAGATAGAATATTTAGGTGCTGTTAAAAAAATTATAGATTGAATCCACACAAAAAAACCGGTTTGTTGTTTGGCTCATTTAACCCTATTCATTCGGGGCATTTGATATTAGCCAATTTTATGGCAGAGTTCACCGACCTGGATGAGGTGTGGTTTGTGGTCTCTCCTCATAATCCGCTCAAAAAAAAAGCCAGCCTGTTGTCCGATATCCATCGCCTTGCCTTGGTGCGCCTTGCCGTGGAAGACTTACCTCGTTTGAATGTTAGCGACATTGAATTTAAAATGCCAAGGCCATCCTATACGATTGACACACTGGCATGGCTTTCTGATAAATATCCGGAGCGACAGTTTGTTATGATTTGTGGTACTGACATCTTCGCTCATTTTCATAAATGGAAAAATTATCAGGAGATTTTACATCAGTACGTGTTGTACGTTTATCCACGTCCGGGTTCATCGTTGGGAGAATATGCTGAAAATCCCAAAGTTAAACTATTTGATGCGCCGCTACTGGAAATATCCTCCAGCTTTATCCGGAAAGGAATTTTTGCCAAAAAGAATATGGCCTTTTGGATGCCTGAAAATGTTTATCGTTACATTCTGGAGATGCATTTCTACGAAAAATAACCGGGTGTTCAGGAATCTTCAATATACTTTCTGCCGGTTATTGCAACAAGCTGTTTTCCTGACTAATCGAGTGAAAATGTGATAATATTTCCTATTGATACGGGTCTGTTACCGGAAGCACATAATATTCGCCTGTACGCGGGTCTTTGTAGAATTTGCTGTATCCGTTAATACTTTCGATGTTTGCATCCACCGAACCTTTAATAAAAACCGTGTTATCCACATCTACAGTGCCGGTAACGTTTAGCGCCGAGTCAACGGCAATACGTTGTGGTTTTACCTGCGGAATAATGCCTGCATTTTGGAATACCAATACCCAAATTCCGGCAGCAATCAGAATCAGGGTGAATTTGATAAAGCGTGAGTTTATTTCCATGGTTTTATGATTTGATTTCGATTGTTCAAAAGTATTTAAAAATTAGAATCATTACTTATAACAAAATGCAATATACGCAATTTATCTCATTAACTTTTTCTACGCGCATTTACCATTGTAAAATCCCAAATTCCTTATCGGAAATTTGGAATTACAATTGGTATAATTTATAAGAGATTACGCACTTTAGGAGTTCATCCTTCATAGCGTTCCAACCTGAATTTATTACCGTCGAAAATACCGTAGGAAAAATGAGAAATCCAGTCGCCCAGAATCACCAATTGGGCATTGTCATCAATGTTTGTTACTATTGGCATGTGGCGATGGCCAAAAACAAAATAATCGACATCTGGAAATTGTTCATGCATATTCCTGGCATGGTTGAATAACATTTCCTTTTCTTTATCAAAGAAAGGTTCTTCTTTTCCCGCCCTGCTCATTTTTGCCAGCCGGCTGCGGCGCGAGAAATAATTTCCCATCCAGGCGCCCACATCCGGATGCAACCATTGAAACATAAACTGGTTGGGGCGAAATTCAAAAATAGTTTTAAGGAATTTGTAACTTTTGTCTCCCGGCCCCAGTCCATCGCCATGGGCAAGATAAAAGGTTTTCCCCATGATGTTTCGAATGACCGGTTTACGATAAAGCTGTATTCCGATTTCCTTTTCGAGATAATCAAATGCCCACAGGTCGTGGTTGCCACGAAAGAGATGTATTGATATTCCGGCATCCGTCAGCTCGGCCAGTTTTCCCAGCAACCGGACAAAACCTTTCGGAACAACATTTTTGTATTCAAACCAAAAGTCAAACACATCGCCCATAAGGAAGATTTCTTCTGCATCATGGCGTATTTTTTCCAGCCATTTTACCAGCAATTTCTCTCTTTCCAGGCTATGTGCGTGGTCTGGGATTCCCAAATGGAAATCGGAAACAAAATATATGTTTTTTCTTCCCAAATTAACTATTTACAAGCCTTTAATAACGTCCTTGATAATGGTGATAAGTTTTGGCGTAACCTGTTCAACAGCGGCGAGTACTTCCTGGTGCGAAATCTCAATAATTTTTCCTTTTACACCCAGATCAGAAATAACCGAAACGGCAAAAACAGGCATGTCCATATGACGGGCTACAATTACTTCCGGAACGGTTGACATCCCCACAGCATCTGCGCCCAGGCTGCGAATATAATAGTATTCGGATGGTGTTTCGTACGTTGGCCCTGAAGTGCCGGCATAAACACCTGTTTTATAGCGAATACCGTGCTGACGGGCTACGCGGGTGGCTTTACTGAGCAGTGCTTTGTCATATGCTTCGCTCATGTCAACAAAACGAGGGCCAAGCTCATCAATATTTTTCCCCACAAGCGGATTGGGTAAGAGGTTAATATGGTCGGTAATAAACATGATGTCACCTACTTCAAAATCGGGATTAACACCGCCACTGGCATTTGAAACGAAGAGATATTCAATTCCCATTTGTTTGAATAAGCGAATGGGGAAAGTTACCTCTTTCATGGAGTAGCCTTCATAATAATGAAAACGTCCCTGCATGGCAACAACTTCCACACCACTGAGCGTGCCAAAAATCAATTGGCCTTTGTGTCCCTTTATGGTTGAAACGGGGAAGTTGGGAATGTCGGTATATAATATTTTTTCACTGACTTCGATATCATCGGCTAAATCTCCAAGCCCGGATCCTAATATTATGGCTATGCGTGGTTTAACACTAATTTTTGTGTGAAGAAAAGCTGCTGTTTCTTTGATTTTTTCTAACATAATTAATAATTTGCGTATTAAAATTATTTTTGTCCTGCCCGTGAAATTTTACCTCAATGGGTAAATAAACCATGGGAAGATCTTTCAGCAGGCGAAGATAGGGAGAATTTATTAATCGCATAGCATCTTTTTCTGTTGTCACAATCAACTTGTGCTTTGTGAATTGTTCATCCCAGGTTTTTAATATTAAAAGAATATCATTTTTTGTATAGTTGTGGTGATCCGGAAAATCAAGACTTATCAGCTCGCGGCAACGATACCGGAGATTGTCTTTCAGTGGATAAGGATTTGCAATTCCGGTAAATAAAATAATGGTGCTGTATTGTTTTTCAATTGTTACCTTTTTTAAAGAAGGAATACCTATGGGTTCTCCATATTTTAAATAGGAAAAATAAATTTTCTGGTGTGGTTCGGGAGCTAACTTTTTTTCTATTAACCTTTTAATAAGAGGAGACAGAATTCTTTCAGTTTTCGTAACAATGATAATATTGGCACGTTTTGCTGCCGATTTCAGATCACGAAGCCTGCCTGCCGGGAAAAGATAATCTTCAGAATATAATTTACGGTAATCTGTAAGTAATAAATTAATCCCGGGTTTGATGTGCCGGTGTTGTAAAGCATCATCCAAAATGATAACCTCTGGCGGATTATTAAGCTTTAAAAGTTTTTCCACTCCTCTGCATCGGTTTCTGTCCACTGCAACCCGGATTTTATTACTGAATTTAAGAAGATACTGCATGGATTCATCGCCGATGTCTTTATAGGAGGATGTTTCCTTGGCAAGGACAAAGCCTTTACTTTTTCTCATATAGCCACGGCTTAAAATGGCAACGCTAAAATCTTTTTGAAGCAGGCGGGTAATGTATTCTGTGTGGGGCGTTTTGCCCGTTCCGCCCATGGTAATGTTGCCGACATTAATTATAGGCACATCATAGGATTTTACCGGTAATATGCCGAGATTAAATAGAATATGTCTGAAACCAATAGCCAGTCCGTACAAAAGTGCGAATGGGTATAACAATATTTTCAGCATGAAGAAGATAAAAATTTACGATCCTTACAATTTTTTAATTTTGTGTAAATTTAAAAAAAATAATTATACATGTTCAGTTATTTTAAAGTTTTATAAAAAAGACATATACAGCGATGAAAATAAATGAAATAACCCGTTATCTGGAGTATCATGCTCCACTATTTTTACAGGAATCGTATGATAATTCCGGATTACTGGTGGGCTCTCCGGTAAAAGATATATCGAAAGCCCTGATCACCCTCGATGTTACACATGAAGTAATGGATGAGGCTATTGCCTGTGGAGCCGGTTTGATTATTGCACACCATCCATTAATTTTTCACGGATTGAAACATTTAAATGGCGGAAATCTGGTGGAGGATCTGGTGATTAAAGCCATAAAAAATGATATGGCCATTTATGCTATTCATACAAATCTTGATAATGTATCTGCAGGTGTCAACGCCCGTTTGGCTAAACAACTCGAGCTGAAGAACATGCGCGTTTTGTCACCTTCCGGGAATTTGAAAAAACTGGTTGTTTTTGTGCCCGAAAGTTATGCCGGTGTTGTTCGGGAGGCTATGCTTAATGCAGGTGCAGGACACATTGGCCGTTATAGTCATTGTAGTTTTGGCGTTTATGGCGAAGGCAGTTTTAAAGCTTTGAAAGGAACGCATCCCTTTGTGGGAAAGCAGGGAGAAATTCATTTTGAAAAAGAGGTGCGCCTGGAATCGGTTGCTCCGGATTATTTGATAAATACTGTTTTGCAGGCTATGCTTGCTGTTCATCCGTATGAAGAGGTGGCTTATGATATTTATCCTTTGGAAAATACAGGTGGCAACGTGGGGGCCGGTATGATCGGGGAATTGTCAGAAGCTGTATCGTCCCGTGATTTTCTGCGGAATGTGAAAAAACAGCTGGGCGCGCAACAAATTCGTCATGGTCTGCTTATGGAGCAAAAGATAAAGAAAGTAGCCATCTGTGGCGGGAGTGGCAGCTTCCTTATGGGAAAAGCTTTTGCTTCCGGAGCCGATGCTTTTGTTACGGCTGATTTAAAATACCATGATTTTTTCCTTTTCCAAAATCAAATGCTTCTTGTGGATGCCGGGCATTACGAAACAGAACAATTTACGAAAGATTTATTATTTGAACTTTTAACCAAAAAATTTCCTAATTTTGCACTCCAAATTTCAAATAATAACACAAATCCGGTTTCATTTTTATAGTTAATTGAAACATAAGGCATTATGACAAATAAAATCAAAAACACCGCAGAAAGTCAGGAAGTAAGCGTTGAACAGAAACTGACAGCATTATATAATCTTCAGCAGATTGACTCTCAAATTGACAAAATAAAAATTGTTAGAGGTGAACTTCCTCTCGAAGTGGAAGACCTTGAGGACGAAATTGCCGGTCTCGAAACAAGGATGGCTAATTTTCAGGAAGAAAAGGATAAATTTGAGCAGTTTGTTAAGGATAAAAATGCGGCTATAAAAGAAAGTAACGCGCTGATAAAAAAATATGCAGAGCAACAAATGAATGTCCGTAATAACCGTGAATATGACTCACTGACCAAGGAGATCGAGTTCCAAAACCTGGAGATTCAGCTTTCTGAGAAAAAAATAAAAGAATCTAAGTTTCGTATTGAAGGTATTGAGGCTGACATGAAAGAAGCCAACGAAAAACTGGAAATGCGTCAACAAGATCTGGCTGCCAAGAAATCCGAACTGACCGGTATTATTGCCGAGACAAAGAAAGAAGAAGAAGACCTGATAAAGAAATCTCAGGAAAATGAAAAATATATAGAAGAACGGTTGCTGACGGCATACAAACGCATTCGTAAAAATGCCCGTAACGGCCTGGCTGTGGTTAGGATTGAGAGAGACGCCTGTGGCGGATGTTTTAATAAAATTCCTCCGCAGCACCAGTTAGATATTAAACTCCACAAAAAAATTATAGTTTGTGAGTATTGTGGACGTATTCTGGTTGACGAAGATCTTGCAAAAGGAGACGATTCAGAAAAAGAATCATAATTGTGAAAGTTTTATACAAAGGCGGGCAGTTATGGCCCGCTTTTTTTAGATTTATATATTTAAAAATAAAAATTACAACAAGTATAATACATTAAGTACCATTATTTTATATATTGGTTCTGCTCACCTGCTCAAAAATTTTATTAGCGATAAATGTACTTTTATCTTCAAGGTTAAAGATAACAGGATGCTCAATACCAAATTTCTCGATAATTGGCTTTAGCAGGCTTTTGCGAACTGTAATCAGCGTGGGGAAATTTTTTTCTGCCAGTTTCTTAAAAACCGGGTACCAAACTTTTTCTTTTAATTCAAATCGGCCAATTTCATCGATTACTGCCAGTGCTTTGGCGTGTTTCATCCCTTCGGTAATTATTTGTTCTCCTGTTTTAATGGTCTGCATGTTGAAAACAAAGATGCCGTTTAGTGTTCCGGGTTTTTCTTCCCGGTTGCAAAGCAGGTAGTTCCTTTCCGAATTAATATCTTTGAGATGAAAGCGGCTGCGCAGGTTATTTTCCCATTCGCCGGTAGCTATAAATCCAAAAATATCCACTCCTTTTAACTTTAAAAGTGAGATTACCTTTGTCAGCTTTGTTGTTTTTCCTTCTCCCTGATGGCCGGTAAGGATGAAAACGTTGTGTAATTTCATTTTACAAAATTATAAAATTGACAAGGACTGTTATTTAATTAATGAAAAATGTTTTGGACTTTTTGTGCTAACGTTTGAGTCGTTATCTTTGCCGGATGTTTTACACGTCAAATCAGCTTGCGGGAATTAAGAGGGAGGAGATAACTCGTTTAACGCAGTTTTATCCGTATCATGAAGCTGAGAACATGATGAATATGCTTATTATGCACTTCTTGGGATTGTCAAGGGTTATGCAGCAGCTTCAGGTTGACAAGCGGCTTTCCGAGTCGGAGATGTTGGCGGTGCATGGTGCTGTAAAACGGCTGCTGAATAATGAGCCGGTTCAATATGTACTTGGCGATACAATGTTTTATGGCCTTAGGCTGGAAGTAAATGCCAACGTGCTTATCCCGCGTCCTGAGACGGAAGAGCTGGTGGAGATTATTGTTAAAGATGTACACAAAGAGGATACAGATATTCTTGATATCGGAACCGGCAGCGGGTGTATTGCTTTGGCGTTAAAAAATAATCTTGTCCAAAGCCGGATTTCTGCTGTCGATATTTCTGAAGAGGCACTTTCCCTTGCCCGGAAAAATGCAAAGAACCTTCAGCTTGATGTCAATTTCCTGCGATGCAATATTCTGGATACAGCGGCCTGTCTGAAAACGTTTGATAAATACTTTGATATTATCGTTAGTAATCCACCTTATGTTTTGCAAAAAGAAAAGGAACAAATGTCTGGAAACGTGCTGGATTATGAACCGCATCTTGCACTTTTTGTGGAAGACGATGACCCGCTGATTTTTTACCGGAAAATCATTCGTTTTGCGGAAAAATCTCTCAGGTCAGGTGGAAAACTCTATTTTGAACTGAATGAAAATTATGCTGAGGAAACAGCTGCTCTTTTCTGTAAAGATATTTTTGATACTCCCGATATACAGATTGATATAAACGGTAAAAAGCGATTTATTGCTGTTAGAAAATATTGATTACCGGCTTACATGTTCACCACCAAGCCGGAACAGTAGTTCTTCCAGAAAACTTTTTGTCTTTTTATAGATTCCCGGACTTTTTGATTCCCGTGGTCCCACAATATTAATTGAGGTAATATCCAGGTCGCCAAGGAGGGATAATATACCGGTTTCCTGATCTGTTATATTCATGGAAAAATGGACTATATAAACAGGGATGTTTTTTTTTTCGGCATGGTCAATAGCATAAACTGTCCCTTTATCCGGTTTTCCATCAACAAAGACGAGTACTCCCTGACTTTCCTCTACATTTTTTATTGTACGGCTCTTGTAATTAGGAGATTTTGTTTCTTTTAGCGGATAAATATCAGGGATGATACCATCTTCGGCTTTCCGCCCTTTTGGGCACCATCCATAACACAAAATGTCATTTTCCAATGCAAAATCCAGCGCCGCCCTGTCCACACCTGTTTGCCCTCCCGAAATGATGCGCAACGACTGAATTACTTTTAGCATAGGCTACTTCGTATTATTGACAAAATCTCTTTGGGCTTTAAACAAGTTTATAGCTTGCAACAAAAGGTTCTTACTTTCGTCCAGCAAATTTAAGAATAAAATACTGTTCCTTGTTCCTACTTCTTTCTTTTTAATTCTTTGAATTTGATTTTTTCTATATACCGATATGTGTTTCAGTCCTTTGGCTTGTTCTTCCAGCAATTTTTCCTGTGAAGAATAATCTGCCTTAACAATACTGGTCAGGGTAATTTTCAGAACAGTTTCAATATGCATTGCGAGATGTTTAAGTTCTTCAATTTGTTCGGGAACAAGTGGTTTATGATTATTATCCACATGTACAAGGGCGGCACCTGAAAAGAAAGAGATGCTGTGTACCATCTCACGCATGTAGTCCATTGCCTGAACCAGAAACGAACCGGAATCAATGGTCATTTCATCGAGGCGTTCTATCACAATATTAATGTGGTCTTTGATGTATTTGGTCCTGACAGCCATTTCATCAATTTCTTTTTTGACCTTTCTCAAACTTTTTACCTTTTCATTTTCAAGGCCATCAATAGTGTGGCGGTATTCGCGGATAACCTTTTTAAGATTGCCGGCTACAAGTGTGAGGAAACGTTCTGAGACATTTTCTTCGGTAACACCGTAAACTTCTTGGTCAATTTCATTGGTTCGATCAACCTTTTTCCCATGAGAAACAGAAGTACGATACATTACATAAAACACTAATAGTGAGACAACAAAAATACTAATAAACCCTAAATGGGCGAACACGGTAACCAGAATAAATGCAATGGTAAAAGCGGTTAAAGCGGTTAAAAACCAGCCGCCAATTACGGAGAATACACCGGAAATACGATAAACGGCACTTTCCCTATTCCAGGCACGGTCTGAAAGTGAAGCTCCCATAGCTACCATAAAAGTGACATAAGTTGTAGAAAGTGGAAGCCTTAATGAAGTTGCAAAAGCAATTAACACACTGGATACTACCAGGGTAACCGATGCTCTGACTAAGTCAAAGGCAGGAACATCTGATTTAGGTACATCTTTCTCATTATAGGGGGTAAATTGTCTTTCAATAGCGTTGGTTAAAAAAACAGGAGTTATTTTATTTAAACTTTTAGATATATTTATAGAAGAACGTACCAATAATTTAGAAACCATAAAAGGTTTAAAACGTTCGTCTCCGGTATCCTGCCGGCTTAAATCTACGGATGTCTTAATAACCGATTTGGCCTTTTTAGATAAATAAAGTGTAAAAACCATAATAACGCCTGCAACAAGTAAAAATGAGACAGGAGTAGGAACTTTTCCGTTAAGCCCAATCATTCCAAGTGCGTCTGGGGAAATGTGTGGGTGTTTTAAAAAAATTAAGAAAGCATCATATCCTGCAATAGGAACACCGATAAAATTGACGAGGTCATTACCTCCCCAAGCCATAGCCAGCGCAAAGGTCCCTCCTAAAACGATTGTTTTTAAAATATTTAAATTAAAAATCCAATTAAGGAACTGAAGCAAAATAGTCCATCCCAGAAAACTGTATAACATGATGAGACCTGAATGGCCGGCTATCCATATTCTGGTATCAGGTGAAATAAAAGTTGCATGGCTGGCCCCTTTTAACAGGATAAAATAGGTGATGGTACTAAATGAAATCCCGCCCCAAAGGCTGCCAAACCATTTAATTCTTGATTTGTAATTAAAAGAAAAAACAATGCGTACAATATATTGAATAATAGCGCCTGCTACAAATGCTACAGCAACAGAAATCAGAATTCCGGAAATTATAGCAAGGGCTTTTTCCGAATTGATAAAGGATCCCAGATTAATTTTCTGATTTATGTTAGAAATGATATGGCCTGAAACAAGGTATTCTTTAAATGAATGCATGGCTTCCGGAGAAACAGAGAGTTTGTAAATGGACATCCCTACTGCTGCACCTAATAAGTCGAAAACAATGGAAACCGTAGTGGAAGTGGGCATTCCAAAAGTATTGAAAATATCTAGCAATATGATATCCGAAAGCATGACGGAAACAAAAATCACCATAATTTCGGAAAAGTAAAACATTTGGGGATGAAAAATTCCTTTTCGTGCCACTTCCATCATCCCGCTTGAGAAAAGTACGCCAAAAAAAAGGCCGATGGCGGCAGTGACAATAATTATCTTAAATGATGAAACTTTAGATCCGACTGCCGAGTTTAAAAAATTAACAGCGTCGTTGCTAACTCCCACTATCAAATCAAAAGCAGCAAGTAAAATTAATAGGCCTATCAATCCTGCATAAATATAAAATGTATCCATATCAATAATTGTTATTTCATTTAGGCCACAAAATTAAGAGATAACCATTTCCTGATACTGCTTTTCATGTTAAGTAATTATTAATTATTGTTTTATCGTGTCTCGTATGTTATTTGTTATCAGGGAGTTATTTACTAAGGCCATTTCGTATAAATAAATTTTCTTAAATCCTAACATCCAGTGCATCGCGCAGGCTGTTGCCCAATGTCATAAACGCCAACACCAGAATGACAATGGCAACACCGGGAATAATGGCGAGATAGGCAGAATCAAGAACAATGAAACTGTAGTACTCTTTGATCATGTTTCCCCAGGAAGGGGTAGGAGGCTGAACACCAATCCCCAAAAAACTTAGTCCTGCTTCGATGAGAATAGCTGCGGCGAAATTAGCAGCCGAAATCACGATAACCGGACTCAGAATATTGGGAAGGATATGCCGCATCATAATCCTGAAGTTGGAATAGCCCAGGGCAAAACCTGCTTCCACGTATTCTTTTTCGCGGACACTCATCATTTGGCCGCGCACCACACGCGCCACTTCCACCCACATAGTAAGACCGACGGCAATAAAAATCTGCCAGAATCCTTTTCCCAGTGCAAAGGTTATGGCAATTACCAGTAATAATGTGGGAATGGACCATACCACATTGATAAACCACATGATGAGTTCATCCACTTTCCCACGGTAAAAACCGGCCATGGAACCCAACAAAATACCCACGAGCAACGAGATAGCCACAGATATAAAACCTACTGAAAGACTAATGCGTGTTCCCAACAGCAGCCGGCTCAGCAAATCTCTTCCAAACTGGTCGGTTCCAAGCCAGAAAGTTTTGGATACCAAATTGTTTTGTAATACTTTCGTTTTTAACACTGTAAGGGAAATGGAATGCTTTTTCCCGGTCAATGAAGTATATTCTACATTGTTTCCAATAATTTTTTGTTTTCCTTTTACAGGAAAAAGGACATCGGATAAAGGGAAAGATTTGGTAAGTCCTTTGCCGTCTTCATCGAATACTTTAACGTTAATTTTACCGTTGCCGAAATGGTAGGCGGTAATGGGAACGTAAGTGTACTTATCTTTTGTGCCATCAAACATCTTTTGAAGAAAGTCTTCACCGGAAAGGATGTTATTTTTCCGGACTTTCAGCAGCCTGACTTTAAAACCGGGTTTTTGTGTAGTGAGTTCCAGAATTTGCCTGTTGGCGTTGGGAGAGGCATCCGGAACAATCAGGTAGGCGAAGATACTTATCATAATGGTCAGTCCGATAACTGACAACGCAGCCATGCCCTGAATATTTTTCCTGAATTTTTTCCAGGCTAGGCGTGAAAGAGAGCCGGATGAATGAATTTTTTTCTTTTGCAGGAACATCGATTCAAAAGTAAAAAACAAAGTGATAGTTCAAACTTTTTTCGGGATTATTTCTGCTGTGGTTTTCTGCAAAAATATTTTCTGCTCACTTTGGGAAATTGAAAAATGTTGTATATTTGCGCCCCTGAAATGGTGGATGTAGCTCAGTTTGGTTAGAGCATCGGATTGTGGTTCCGAGGGTCGTGGGTTCAAGTCCCATCTTCCACCCATTTAACAAAAAAGCCGGAAATTTTCCGGCTTTTTTGTTTCTCGAAGGCTCCTTCTGTAGAAATAAAAAAATCCCCAAAAGCTTTTGCCTTCGGAGATTTTGTGCTTTAAAGAACAGATGATTGTTATTCCGTCACTTCCACTAACACTTCATCACTTTGCCATAATCCATGCTTGGTGCAAAAAGCCATGGCAGTAAGCTTCATGTTGCGGGTGGGGACAATATGGAAATCAACTTCCACATGGCCGGCCTGGTTACCCAATGCGCCGGGGACAAAAGTAGCCTGTGCCAGGTTGTTTTCACCGTTCCATAACTGAACCCAGGCAATATAATGGTCAAAATCGTCCGGATGGGGATATTCGTCACCCAATTTTACGGTAACTTTAAATTTTTCACCTTTTTTGGCTGTTTTCTCACAGTGAATAAAGGGAGAATGGCGGTCGATGTAATCTTTTTTTGCTTCACGGTCGATGGTTGAAATATCGACATATCTGTTAATTTTCATAGTCCTATAATTTATATTGATTATTAATAACGCAAAAGTATGAAAATTCAGGATGCAAATCCAAAAAGCTTAATCTTTTTTAACAAATTCACTAACGCTCTTAGATTTAGCTTCTTCTTTCTTTTCTCCACCATCGAGGCCCAGGTCGGCTGTGAGCTTTTGTTGCAACGTGGCCATTTCTATGTTGTGCCGGATATTTCCATGTGTACTATAAGAAATATGCCCGCTTTCTTCTGAAACAATGATAGCAATAGCGTCCGAGTTTTCGGTTAAACCAATGGCTGCCCTGTGACGTAGTCCGGCATAACGCGGAAGCTTTTTTTTCGACACAGGAAGAACGCAACCTGCTGACTTAATTCTGTTTTTCGTTATAATCATGGCCCCATCGTGCAACGGGCTGTTTTTGAAGAAAATATTTTCAATTAGGGGGCTGGTGATTTCCGCATCTATAATAACACCGGTATTGACGACTTGCTGCAGCTCGTTTTGGCGTGTAATTACTATAAGTGCACCTTGTTTTATGTTGCTCATGTGTTGGCAGGCTACTACAACCGGGTCGATATCTGTTTCAAAAGCTGTTTTAAACCAATGAGACAGGAATACAAAGCGTTTGCCGTACTTTCCCAAAAAAGTCGGGGTGCCGAGTGCCAGCAGAAACTGCCGTATTTCCGGCTGAAATATGATAATCAGAGCAATGATTCCTACACTTATGAATGCGCCAAGAATATCTGAAAGCAATTGCATTTTAAGTGCATCTGTGATTTTCCATAAAATAAAAATGGCAACGATACCAATAAATATATTTATGGCTGCCGTTCCTTTCAACAGTTTGTAGAGGGTAAACAGCAAGACGGCCACAAAAAAAATATCGAGCAGGTCAAGAATACGGATATGAATAAATAATGTAAGCAAGTCTGATGTTTTTTTAAAGGTAAAAATAATACTATTTGTGAAACCGGCCGGCCTTTTGGTAAAAATGAACAATATCAATGGCTTCGCGGGCTTCTTTCACATCATGTACACGTAACAGGTTGGCGCCGCCGAGCAAGGCCAGCGTGTTGAGTATCGTAGTGCCGTTCAGCGCTTCGGAAGGTCGGGTGCCGAGTACTTTGTTAATCATGGATTTTCGTGAGATACCGGCCAGCAGGGGGAGGCCACCGATGCGGGTGTTAGCCATGTTTTGTAAAAGCTCATAGTTACTTTCCAGTGTTTTCCCAAAGCCAAATCCCGGATCCAGTATGATGTCTTCCACGCCAAGTGCCTGCAAAGCAGCAACTTTTTTCTCAAAAAAAGTACGGACGACAGAGACAATATTTTCCGAAAGGGGATGTAGCTGCATGTTTTCCGGCGTCCCGTGGATGTGCATGAGCACGTAAGGAACTTTTAAATCAGCAATAGTGGAGAACATGTTTTTATCAAAATTTCCGCCTGAAATGTCGTTGATTATCCGGGCACCGGCATTCACGCATTGCAGTGCTACGTCTGCATGATAAGTATCGATGGAAAAAATAGTTTCCGGAAATTCTGCAACCAGCTCTTTCAAAGGGGGCAACAACCGTTTCAGCTCCAGTTTAGGGCTAACCGGATTGGCTCCCGGCCGTGTGGAAACGGCTCCCATGTCAATGATGTCAGCTCCTTCTTCCAGCATTCTGCGGGTCTGTCTGACCCATTGCTCCTCGTTTTGGTATTTTCCCCCATCGTAAAAAGAATCAGGCGTCAGGTTTAGAATCCCCATGATTACCGGTTTTGAGAATTCAAATAATTTTTCTCCCGTTCGAATGCTCCTGATTTTTGGAAAAGAAGTATCTTTATTGCCCATTAATTTTTGCATTTTTGCAATGCCAAAGGTACGGATAAATAGAACGTGATTCATGAAAGATAACACAGCTCAGCAGTTTGAAACCATCATGCAGCAATGCATCACGGTTTTTGAAGATAAAATGAAAGATTACGGCGTTGCCTGGCGGATTTTGCGTACGCCCAGCCTCACCGATCAGATTTATATCAAGGCTAATCGCATCCGGAGTATTCAGCAAAAGGGCGTACAGAAAGTGGACGAAGGTATTGCTCCTGAGTTTGTCGCTATTGTGAATTATTCGGTCATGGCACTGATTCAGCTGGAGCTTGGCGTGGCCGATGAGCCGGATATGGAAGATGAAGCAGCCATAACTCTTTTTAAGGAATATCTGACAAAGTCGCGTGATTTGATGCTGGACAAAAACCACGATTATGGCGAAGCCTGGCGAAATATGCGCATCTCGTCGCTGACGGATATTATCCTGATGAAACTTTTGCGTATCAAGCAAATTGAGAACAACAAGGGCAAAACGCTGGTCTCCGAAGGACTGGATGCCAATTATTACGATATCATCAACTATTCTGTGTTTGCACTGATAAAAATGTTACTTCAAGGTGAAAAGCAGTAAATCCGCAAATCTTCTGACACGTTTAATGCCTTTCATCCGCATTTTTCTCGGACTAATTTTCATTTTTTCGTCTGTGGTGAAAGGTGTTGACCCGGTGGGAACCTCTTACCGCGTGCAAGATTACCTGTTGGTTTACGGCTGGACATCGCTGGTGCCTTATGCCATGTGGATTGGGTTTCTTGTCATCGTTTCGGAGTTTTTGCTCGGTGTAGGTTTTCTTTTCAACATCTTTATCCGTACAGCTTCGCGGGTTATGTTTTTGATGCTGCTGTTTTTTCTCGCGGTTACCTGGCTCGATGCACGTTACAACATGGTTTCTGATTGCGGATGTTTTGGCGATGCCGTGAAGCTCACCAATTGGCAGACATTTTACAAAAATATTATTCTTATTTTTCTGAATATTCTTTTCCTGTGGGGAATGGGGAAAAGAAAACGCGGAAAGCCAAAGTTTTTACCGCAGATACTGGTGCTGGCTTTTCTCGGTGCGGGATTTATCGGGTTTATGCTTTATAACCTGAACCATCTGCCGGTGATAGATTTCCGCAATTGGAAAACAGGCCGCGATATGACAACGGATACCACGTTGAAAGCCAAAACTTTCGTTACTTACCAAAATAAAATAACCGGCAAGAAAAAGGAATTCCTGTTCCCCGATTATCCCTGGAAAGACAGCACCTGGAAGACACACTGGATTTTTGTTTCCCGGCGAACTGTGGCACCGGCAGTGGTTGCAAAATATAATCTGGTTGTTGAAGACAGCCTTGGTAACGACCGCACAAAAGCCATTGTTGAAAATCCCGGATTTCAGTTTATTCTTGTATCGTATGATATGAACAGGGCAGACCCCGGCGGGTTGAAGAAGGCTGCTGTTTTGTCCGGTTTTTTAAATAAAAAAGGAATTTCGATGGTGCTGTTTACAGCCACGGATTTAAAAACAGTAAGAACTATTGAAAAACAATACGGATTGAGAGTCCCTGTTTTCCAGGCAGATGAAACGGATTTGAAGGCAATGATTCGATCCAACCCCGGATTGCTCCTGCTGCATCACGGGGTCATATTAAAAAAATGGCACTATCACGATTTCCCGGCCATCGGGCAAGTCAAAAAAGTTTTAATTTCACCGGAACAATAGCATTATGTTACACTACGTCATAAAACGGCTTTTTTACGGTATCCTCGTACTTTGGGGGGTGATAACGCTGGTGTTTATGCTGTTTAATATTCTCCCGGGCGATGCTTCGCGGATGCTGCTGGGGCAACGTGCAGACATCTCCTCGGTGGAAGCTATCCGGAAAGATCTTGGCCTTGATAAGCCACTTTATATACAATATTTCAATTTTCTCAATGATTTGTCGCCGGTTTCCCTGCATAATGCGGATAATCCAAAGAGTTACTGGTATCTAAACAGAAAAAAATACCCGTCGGCTTTCGTTTTGCTTCGTATTGGCCATGATGTATTGGTATTGAAACCACCTTATTTACGGCAATCGTATCAAAGTAAGCGCGATGTAACGGCCATTATCGCGGAAGCTTTTCCCAAGACTTTTCTGCTTGCTACGGCAGCCATTGTTATGGCCATGTTTATTGGAATTCTGCTTGGCATCCCGGCTGCGCTGAACAAGGATAGTCCCTACGACCGGTTTATGATGGTTTTTTCTTCGCTGGGAATGTCGGTTCCTTCCTTTTTTGCGGCCATTCTCATCGCCTGGCTTTTTGGATTTGTGTGGGAAAAATATACGGGGCTGCCCATGTTCGGAAGCCTCTATTCGGTGGACAGCTATACCGGTGAAGTTTACCTGAGTTTACGTAATCTGATACTCCCTGCCATCACACTCGGTATCCGCCCGCTCGCCATTGTTATCAGTCTGACACGCAGTGCCCTGCTGGAGGAATTGTCCAAAGACTACATCCGAACGGCTTATGCCAAAGGGTTAAGTCCGGCACGTGTCATCTTCAAACATGCCATGCGCAATGCCCTTAACCCGGTGATTACGGCCATCACGGGATGGTTTGCTTCGCTGCTTGCGGGAGCGGTATTTGTGGAATATGTCTTTGACTGGAAAGGTATCGGACTGGTTATTGTGGATGCTTTGGAAAAGTATGATTTACCTGTCATAATGGGCGTTGTGTTGTTTATTGCAGTTATCCTCATCGTTACCAACATCCTTGTGGACATTATTTACACGTTGCTTGACCCGCGGGTGAGATTGACTTAACGTATTTTAAAAACGTTTTTCTTAACGGATTGCTTTCTCCGGATAAGAAATGATTTGAGATTTGTTCACATTTTTTACAGAAAAAATCAACTTTTTCTCATCTGCTGAAAGGTCAGGGGAGCAGAAGGGATAGTGTTCAGATTTTACTACTTTTAATCCTGTACCATCATTGATGATGCTGTACAGGTTAAAATGCCCTCCATCTTTGGATAGAAATAAAATCCGCCAGCTGTCAGGTGTCCAGCAGGCTCTTCCGGTTACGTTACTGACAAGAACTTTCTGTTTGTCGCCATACCAATTCATGATTTTCAATCGGGATATTCCGTTATCTTCCCGAACTGTGAACACAATGCTTTTTCCATCCGGGGAAAAGACGGGAAAACTACAATTTCCCATTTCGTCGGTAAGACGGTTCAGGTTGTCATAAATAAAATCGTAAGTGAAAATCTGCCAGCGTTGTGTGCGGTCGTCAAAACCTGAAAAAGCCACAAGATGACGCGATGGTGTGAAGGAAGCCTCTTTACAGGCGATTTTCCGCCGTAGCAGGAGATGTGATTTCCTCGTTTTCAGGTCAAGGTAAAGAAGCCGGCTCTCCTTGTTATAACCTGTGTCATACACCACCGCATTTTTCTTCGGCACCCAGACAGGATGTTTCTCATTGACACTGCCCACCGTGAGTCGGTCAATTGAATCAGCATTAGGATTGAGTAGATAAATGTGTGTATTCCCGTTTCTTTCTAACTGGAAAACGATGCTGCCATCCATTGACAAAGCAGGAAAAAGCAGGTTACCCGAAAAATTTATTGGATGTAGCGTGTCATTTACATAGGGACTTTGTGCCCTAAGCATGACGGAGGTATTCAACAAAATGAAAATAACAGAAAAAAACAGCAGAAGCGTTTTGTTTTTGCACATATTTTCTAAGGCTTTAATAACGCGGTGTAAAAGTAGGGAAATAGCGGAAATATCCAATACAGGTTAATAGCCGTTCACAGAAAATCAGAAAAGCCTAAAATACTATGTTCTAATATTTTAGGCTTTTAAAAGTGATCCCGCCGGGATTCGAACCCGAATCATCAGAACCGGAATCTGACATTCTATCCGTTGAACTACGGGACCGGTTTGGAATGAATAATGTTGAATGAATAATGTTGAATGAAAGGCTCCTGCATAAATTGGCTTAAACTTTATTCCTTTGTGCTGTTTTTCTTGAAGCAATAAAAATTGAAGTTAACTCATGGGCTTCTTTCATTATCGAATTTATTTCTTCCTTTTTAAATAGATTGAATTCTAACGCAAAATCTAACCAAAACTCCGATTCATCAGCTTCCTCTATTACAATACTTAATTTTGCAATAAAAGCCGCTTTTGATTGGGCCAGTCTGGTTGCACGATAGTTGGCAGCAACCGAAGTGGAGCACCTGATTAGTTGTCCTTTAATGTGGCGGGAAAGATAAGAATCTTTCAGCTTTTCAGCGATATTTACACAGTTAATTGCAAATGCTTTTGTCCGGAATACAAGATTTTCCCCACTCATAATTTTGTCATTTAAGAATTAATAATGATAAAATTATGAAAAATTCTTTATTCGACACTCATCATTCATCATTCATCACTCATCATTTATTTCGTGGAGCTGGAGGGATTCGAACCCTCGTCCAAACATGGAACCAATAAGCCTTCTACATGCTTAGTTTGTCATTGGTTGTCGGGAAATACACGGGGACAAACACCCAAAATATTTCCTTAGCCTCTTAAATTTCATTTTGGCTGCGAGGCAATGCCAAAACTATTCTGAAGTTGCTTGCGACTCGTTATCAGGCCGGAATCAGAAATCTCCACCTGCGAGCCGTCTCGTCCCCCGTAACTTCGACGGAAGATAAAGCCAATCTACTAAACTTCGATCAGGCTGCGAGAGCGTAATTAGGTTCGCCAAATAAAAAAATGTGTAACGCGGTTTTACGGGTTGTGTTACCTTGCCCGGCATGCTTACCTATCCATTCAAATGCTGTCAAAACCAGTCAGCCCCTTATGTCAATGAACTTTTTCCCCATTAGGGATGGCAAAAGTAAAAAAATTACTGTTCGTCTTCTCTTCTTTTAGTAACAATATTTATGCCATTCGGGTTTTCGTTTTCTTATAGCCACTATTTACAACATCAACGGCTTCACGAAAGTCTCAATATCTTCTTCCGTGATTTCTTTGTCGCAAAGGATGAGCAGGCGTTCCACCACGTTGTGAAGTTCACGGATGTTACCGGTCCACCCGAAAGTTTGCAGCATTTTCAGCGCGTCATCCGTGATATTTTTGTTTGGCTTTCCCTGCATGGAAGAGAGTTCGTCAATAAAATACTGCACCAGCAAGGGGATATCGTCTAACCGTTCGCGAAGTGGTGGAACCTGCATAACGATGACGCTCAGTCGATGGTAGAGGTCTTCGCGGAAGTTGCCCTTTTTGATTTCTTCCGGGAGATTTTTGTTGGAGGCTGCCAGAACACGCACGTCCACAGGAATTTCCTTTTCACCTCCCACGCGGGTTATCTTGTTTTCCTGCAAGGCTCTTAAAACTTTGGCCTGTGCTGAAAGGCTCATGTCTCCGATTTCATCCAGGAAAAGTGTGCCGCCATGGGCCAGTTCGAAATCGCCCCGCCGTTGTTTGATGGCCGAAGTAAAAGAGCCTTTCTCATGTCCGAAAAGCTGGCTTTCAATAAGTTCTGAAGGAATAGCAGCACAGTTTACTTCGAGGAAAGGAGATTTCTGTCGGGTGCTTTGTTCGTGTATTTGTCGGGCTACGAGCTCTTTGCCGGTGCCATTTTCCCCGGCTATCAGCACACGTGCACTTGTGGGTGCCACGCGGGCAATCATATCTTTCAGTTGCAGTATGGAGGGTGATTTCCCGACTATTTCATACCGTTTCTCTATCTCTTTTTTCAGCGTTTTGGTTTGGTTTACCAGCTCTTTTTTATCAATGGCGTTGCGCAGGGTGATAAGCAAACGGTTCAGGTCGGGTGGTTTTACGATAAAATCATAAGCTCCTTTTTTTATGGCTTCCACGGCTGTTTCAATGGTACCATGACCGGAAATCATAATCACCGGACAATCTGTGAACTTTTGTAGCTCTTCCAAAACTTCCATGCCATCCATTTCGGGCATTTTTATATCGAGCAATATCACATCATAAGCGGTGCCTTTGGCCAGCTCTAATGCATCCATCCCATTAGCGGCTAAATCTACTTCATATTTTTCAAACTCAAGAATTTCTTTCAGTGTCCTGCGGATACTGCTTTCATCATCGATGACCAAAATCTTTGCCATGTGGGAATTTTTCTTCAAAATTAAACATTCTTTGGTTTTCATAGTATGCCATTATTGGCTGACTTTGACGATTTTCTTACTTTAGCAAAAAATAATATCAGGATGGCGAAATATTCATTTAGGAATCAGGTAGTTGTTGTTACGGGGGCTTCCTCCGGTATCGGTAAAGAACTGGCACTACGGCTGGCCGAATCTGGTGCTTTGCTGGTTCTTGGTGCAAGAAATATGGCAAAACTGGAGGCTGTTGCTAAGACGTGCCGACAAAAAGGAGGGCAGGCAACAGCTGTTCAAATGGATGTTTCTGACAAAGAAAGCTGCCGGAACTTTATTGAGAAAACGATTGAAAAATTTGAAAAGATCGATATTCTGGTTAACAATGCCGGCATTTCCATGTGGTCTTATTTTGAAGCGTTTACTGATCTGACACCTTTTGAGAAGATTATGCAGGTGAATTATTTCGGGAGCTTGTATTGTACCTTTTATGCTTTGCCTTACCTGAAAAAATCCAAAGGACGTCTGGTGGCTATTTCCAGCCTGACCGGAAAAACGGGTGTCCCGACACGGAGCGGTTACGCTGCCAGCAAACATGCTATGGCCGGGTTTTTCGATACATTGCGTATTGAGCTGAAAGATACAGGCGTAAGTGTTACCATGATTTATCCCGGCTTTGTGGCTACAGATGTGCGGAAACATGCCATAGGCAGTAATGGAAAATCGTTGGAAAAAAGTCCGTTGGACGAAACTGCCACTATGACGGTAGAAAAATGTGTTGATTTGATGATGCCGGCTATCGCTAAAAGAAAGCGGGAGCTGGTCATGACACTCAAAGGCAGATTGGGACTCTGGCTTAAATTAATTGCTCCGGGACTGGTAGATTCCATTGCCTTAAAAGCGGTTTCGAAAAAGAAACAGCCCATAAAAAAAGCGGATAAAAAATAAATATCCGCTTTTCTCAGGTTGAGATATTATTTTATAACTTCATCGAAACACCAATTGTGGAACTGAAATAGGTTCCTCCGCCGATTTCGACATTTAGTCCCCAAGTTTTGTCCCAATACCAGCGTCCGCCCACGTGAATACCGCTGCTGAAAGATGTCCACCGGCTGAAATCAATTCCCATGGTAGCTCCGGCATATAAGTCCCACTGACTGGGGATATTTAACAAATGATTAAAATGATAATCTACTCTTCCTGAAACGACAAAGCTGAAATTATCATAAAAAACAAAGTTAATCTGTGGGCCTACGGTCCAGTCGGGATGCACGTTGAAGTCTACAAAGGCATAAATAGGAAATCCGCCCGAGTAAAATCCACTACCTGCATTCAGCTGCATCTTGCTTTCGTTGAAAATTGCTTTCTGGTTGTTTTGTGCAAACAAATTTCCGAATATGGTGAATACCATAACTACGGAAAGGAAAAGGAATTTTTTCATAAAATTTTTTAATAAAATAAAGTAATGGGATAATAACGTATCAAAGCGAGGTCTATTATCTATTTTTTTAAATTTTTAATCCGTTGTTCGTTGTTGTATGCCCAAACAACAGTCAAAATAATGACTCCCAGTGTGTAATAAACAAAATTGGGAATGGGAACAGGATCTCCTTTGGCATAGGAATGCAATCCGGAAAGATAATAGTTTACACCAAAATAGGTCATAAGAATAGAAAAGAATCCCAAAATGGAGGCCAGATTAAAAGCAAATTTGGATTTCAATCCCGGAATATAGCGCATGTGCACAACGAAACTGTAAACCAGGACGCTAACCAATGCCCAGGTTTCTTTAGGATCCCAACTCCAGTACCGGCCCCAGCTTTCGTTTGCCCACACGGCACCAAGGAATGTTCCAATGGCAAGCATGTATAATCCAACAATGAGTGTACGTTCGTTTATGGAGGTTAATTCTTTAATGTGTTCGTTCATGGTCAGCTGATTTTTAGGCGATTTCATAATTATTAAAATCAGATTGAAAAAGCCAAGCAGTGCTCCCAATGCCAGAAATCCGTAACTTGCCGTAATTACTGAAACATGAATGGTAAGCCAGTAAGATTTTAATACGGGAACCAAGTTGGTAATTTCCGGATCCATCCAGCTCAGATGTGCCACAAACAGAATGATTGAGGCCAGGAAAGTAGTTGCCGCAACTGTCATTTTGGAACGCTTTGCAAAAAGCAATCCGGCCAGCACGGTAACCCATCCTATATAAATCATGGATTCGTAACCATCGCTCCATGGCGCATGTCCGGAAATATACCATCGTATTCCCAGCCCGAATGTCTGAATTAGAAATCCGATAAAAATAATACCCACAAAAATATTTAACGTTATGCGCAGTGCTTTTGTGTCTTTAAAAACAGCAACAAATGTTAAAACAATCATTATCAGACCAATCATGCTGTAGGCAATGGCCAGACGAAAGAAAATCATCCATCTGTTATACAAAATTTCTGTATCGATTTTCTTTTGTGAGGGAATGATAGCAGCACCATATTTTCGCTGGTATTTAGAGAAATTTGTCAGAAGCTCGTGTGCCAGTTTTGTATTGCCACTGGTCAGCGATTGTAAATATTGTGGAATAACGCTGACCACCATAACCGAATCCTGCCTTGATAATGTGGCGGGGTTTGATGCCGGAGAATACCATGCAAGGTTGGGATTCTGCGAGTCGGGAATCATCTTTAAAAATTTGCCTGTAAAAACCATGTAGGCAATATTCATGCGTTCATCAACTTTCATTACTTCCCTGTCGAACCGGCCTCTTTGTGACGGCTCTTTGGCGTACACTTCCGAAACATATTTTTGAAGTTTGTATTTGTTGTTTCTCATATCAATAAAATCAAGATATGAAGCGTATTTGCCTTGAATACCAATAATTTTGGCCAGTTTTTCGCTGGAAACTTTTATCATGGGGACTTGCTGCCAGTATTGGGGGTAGGCCATCATCCCCAACAAAACCTGATCTGCATTTTGACCATGGAAGGTACTTTTCCAGGTAAGCTTTCGTAAAATTTCACTGGCCAGTGAGTTGATAGGTTTTATTCTGCCATCGTTGGATTGTACCAGAAGGTGTCCGAACTGTGAAGCTTCGGTTTTGTTTATTTTCGGAATCGCGCTAAAGGGGAGATGGCTGTGTTGTGCGTAACTGGTTGCGGAAAGAGCTGTGGTGAAAAACAGAAGTAAAACTGCTGTTTTGGCCGTTCCCGAAACTTTTCGTAAATATCTTCCCAATGTTGAAAAATGGCTGTTTTTGTTGATAAGAGAAAGGAACATACCCAGTGCCATAAGCAGATATCCCGCGTAAGTAAAGAATGTACCCCAGTAATCATGGTTTACAGAAAGAACACTGCCATGTTCATCGCGGTCGTAGGACGACTGGAAAAACCGGTACCCACGATAATTTAACACGTGGTTCATATAGATATGATAGGGCATGTCGATATTTTTTTCTTTGTCTATAACAACCACACGACTGGAATAGCTTGATGGGCTCATGGACCCCGGATAACGTTTTAGCTCAAACTTTTTCAGCTCAATGGAAAAGGGAAGCTTTATTTTTGCCGAACCGTAATCCATTTCCATGTTTATGCCATTAATGGCGAAATAATTTTTTTCACCTACGTAGCCTTTCCCTCCTTTGAGCATAATCACTTTCGACTGATTTCCTGAAGTTACTTTTACCTCAAGTACATCCATCAAATTGGCATTTTTGTTTTTGTAAGGGACATATTCGATTTTTCCATGGGGATATACTTTTGTGAGTACAATGTTCAGCTTGTTTATGCTGTATAGTTTTCCTCTGTCGAGTGGGTGTGACTGATTCGGAATCAGGCTTTCCGCAGGGCCCCCTTGCATAGATGTGGTATGTATCGTATCGTTAGTATTGATAGTCAGCATATCATTGTTCATTGAAATATTTACAGCCTGGGGATCATAAGCTTTCCCAAATTTAATCAGGTATTTTCCAACTTGTTGTTCATCTCCCTTTTTTAAAAAGAGATTTGTTCTTCCCATGTCAGATGTTGCAATTACCAAAGTAATTATGGGATTGCCGGTTGTACCTTCAGTAATTATTTCACGGGCGTTGGGAATAAATTTAACAGCTTTTAGTTCAATATGTTTTGTGCCAACTTTTATTTTTTGATGATAGGCATCGGGTGTGAGGACGGACAGTAAAACATGTTTTTTTGTTTTTACAGAAACGTGGTCAGAAAGGGCATTCACTTCAATATAAGCCCGGTCGGAAAGTATGGAATTGGAAATGTCACCATCACGCAAATGCATCATCCCTTCAAAACTGATGAAGCGGGTGATGGCTGCCCCCAGAAGAATAACCAGAAAGGCCGCATGAAATAAAAATATGGTGAACTTCTCGCGGCGGTACATACGATAGCGAATGATATTGGCCACGAGATTGGCCGCCAGCAACGCCAGTAAAATATTAAACCATGTGGCGTTGTATATCACTGCTTTGGCTGCGATAGTGCCAAAATCGTTTTCGATAAAAGTGGCAGCACCAATACTAAAGGCAAAAATTAAAATGAGAACTCCCATGCTTTGCATGGAGAAAAACAGGTTGGATATTTTTTTCATTAGCTATTATTCTTTGTCGGTGGTAATGGAAACATCCAGTGCCCCCACTCCGAATTTTATGATGGAGGCCATGGTACCCTCCAGATTTTCATATTCTTTTAATTCATTGATAATGGCGTTCTTAAGAATGCCATTTCCCACACCATGAATAAAGGTAACTTTGCGATAATTCTCTTTAATGGCACTTTCCAGGGCCTTACTAAAATGATTCATTTGTAGCTGTAACATATCGCGGCTTTCAAGACCTGCAATATTATCTACAACTTCGCCAATATGTAGATCCACAACTGCTTCACCGGTTTTGGTCCGAAATTTTTCGATAAAAGGGATTTCTCGTTTAATGGTGGCCTTTATCTTGTCGGGAGGTGTGTCAGATTTTTGTTGTCCTCCATTTTCCATGGCATCGCTAAGTGCGGTACGCAAGGCGACGACTGAAATAATTGCTTTTTCATTGGTGAGCGTGTTAGACTGATAACTGCCTTCTTTGAAAAAACGATTTGCCCGGATATCGATGACAGAATGAACCGGAAAAAAGACCTTATCCGGATTTGTCTCGTGTATCATAATCTGAATGATACCACGAAGCCACAGGTCAATCTCGTCGCGGGTAATGGTGGCAAGAACCGTTTTTGATTCCGGAGGAACAGAGCCGTAGTCTATTCCTTCCAGCTTATTGTTGCGTTCCAGAAAAAGATTATAAAGAACATCAAAAGGAGTGTGGTTCACCAGCAGAACATCCAGATTACCTGTGAGTACCCATTGTTGTTCGTGTGGTTCAAAGAGCAGATAAAAGCCTTCCTCTTCCTTTGTTTGTCCCCATGGATTAATATCGCTGACGTTATTTTCTTCAGGTTCGGATGGTGACTCTGACACAGAGGCTTCTTTTTGTGATGATTTCTGATAGGAAAAATTAATTTCTTCCGCTTCCTTTTCCCGGTAGTCAGGAATTAAATCTTTACTAAGGACAGGCATTTCAAAACCATCATCGGTTTCTACTTTTACCAACTTATTGTCTACTATGGCTGTAACAACTCCGCCACCTGTTTCATTCAGGAATTTTACTTTATCTCCAACTTTAAACCGCATTTTCCTTTATATTTTGGTGGACAAAGGTAAAAAATAATAATATGGAAGCGAAACTATTTAGAATGTTTCTATAATATTTTTCGTTGAAGCTGTAATTGTAAAAAGCTGGTTGCAGACAGGGGAAAAACGATGGCTGTTGCCAGAAGGTATTCGGCATGAGAAATAATTATGCTTATCTTTGATTTTTAATTGTGTTATGAAAGAGACTATAAAACTTCCGCTCCTCCTAAGGGCTACAATTGTACTGCTGTTTTTGTGGCTTTCTTATTTTATTTTGACGGAATTTCGTAATTACCTTTATCCCATTACGTTGGGAGGCCTTTTTGCTTATTTGCTCTATCCCGTTGCCAGTTATCTGGAAAAAAATAAAGTGCCGCGAATCTTTGCCAATATCCTGAGTATTATTTTGGGGATTGCTGTGGTGGGAGGCGTGGTTTTTTTCATCTATAAACAAATGGGGCTTTTTCTCGAAGATCTCCCTTCCCTGAAAATTACGGCTTCAAAAAATATTAACTCCATCTTTAAATATTTAACACAGTTAACGGGAGTTGAAACGCCTCAGCTAAAAGATCAGTTTAAAGTTTTTGCCGGAAATTTGCTGAGCTTTAGCGGAGATAATTTTAAAAACACATTTGGTGCCACTTTCCAAACAGTTTTTACTGTGGGTATTATGCCGGTTTATATCTTTTTTCTTCTTTACTATCGTAACAAATTTCACAATTTTATCCTGATGATTGTCCCTGCAAAAAAGCATATTATTGCCAGGAAAATTCTTGATGAAGTGAACCAGCTGGTGGTGCATTACATGACAGGTGTTTTTATTGTCGTATCCATTTTGGTGGTCTTAAATAGTACGGGATTTTTAATCATTGGAATGAAACATGCTTTATTGCTGGGTGTATTGGCAGCGATCATGAATTTTATACCTTATTACGGAACCATTATTGGGTACCTGTTTCCCCTTTTTATAGCTGTTTTTACCATGGGATCGCCCCGGTATGCATTTCTTGTCATTATTCAGTTTGCCATAGTGCAGTTTACAGAGAATAATATATTGACACCCAATATTGTAGGGGCACATGTAAGTATTAATCCTTTCATGATTATTCTGGCTATCACTTTTGGTGGTTTTATATGGGGATTGCCGGGTATGTTTATTGCGGTACCTGTGGCGGCTGTATTCCGTGTTTTGGGGGAAAATCTTCCCGAACTTGCCCCGGTATCCTATTTGGTTGGATCGGAAGGCATGGAAGAGCATAGCCTTTCCCGTAAAAAGCTAACCGGAATTTTTTCAAAAAAGAACAAAAAATTAAAATAATGCTGAAACATATTGTCATGATCAGGTTTAATGCCGGAGCGGATGTGGAACAACTGTCCGGCGAGTTTACGGAAAAGCTGAACGGACTGTTAAATACAGTACCCTCCCTAAAATCTATGGAAGTGGGGAAAAACATCAGTGCCAAACCTTCGGCTTATCATTTGGTACTAACGGCCGTTTTTGATAATCAAGCCGGACTGGATACTTATCGTGTTCATCCCAACCATGTCAAAATCCTTGACCGGATGAAAACGACTGTTGAAAAAGTGGCTGCGGCGGATTATTTCTTTTCGTAATTTACACAGGCTTTACTTCTTAAATTTTGTACTCCGGCCTGAGATGTTCTTCTGTCCGGTCTGAATTTTTTTCTATCTTTACCTTTTTGTTAAATATAGGGAAATGGCCGTTTTAAAACATCAAAAATTATTCATTAAAAATATGGTTTGTAACCGCTGCATTATGGCCGTGGAAAGTGAGTTGAACAAACTGGATTTGAAACCGGTATCTGTAATCCTCGGTGAGGCGGTGATTGAAACGAATCCTGATCCGGCAACCATCGAAGTGTTGAGGAAAAATCTGCAAATCATAGGTTTTGAGCTGATTGATGATACGAAAAGCCGCCTCGTTGAACAGATAAAAACGGAAATTATCAGCTATGTTCATTATGACAAAGAGGTGGAAGGCTATGTTAACTTTTCCCAACACCTTTCGCGTACTTTAAAACATGAATATTCCTATTTGAGTAACCTTTTTTCTTCTGTAGTGGGCACTACCATCGAAAAGTATATCATTCTCCAGCGGATAGAACGGGTAAAAGAATTGCTGGTTTACGATGAACTGACACTTTCCGAGATTTCCTGGAAAACCGGATACAGCAGCGTGCAACATCTTTCCAACCAGTTTAAAAAGGTGATTGGCATGAGCCCGACAGCCTATAAGAAAATGCAAAGCTATAACCGTAAGACACTGGACTCGGTGGAAAAATAATCTTTTACTTCTCTCACATCTCCCCATTTCCTTTTCTGCCGGACTTTGCCATATTTTAAAAATGCCTAATTTTGCAAATTATTTAATTCCGGTGTAGGTTTTAGACGGAATTCTGATTTGTTATTAGAATATATTTTCTTTTTTATGAAAAAATTATTTAAGGAGAATACGCTGGTTTTAAGCGTTTATTTTGCCTTTTTTTTAGTAGGTGTGGTTTTGGTGTTCTCTTATTCTAAAGCCGATTTGCATCTTATCATAAACCAGTGGCATACTGCGTTCTTTGATGTGTTTTTTAAATATGTAACTCACCTGGGCGGCGGCGGAATGGTAGTCGTTTTGTTTTTGATATTTTTGCTGATTAAGACGCGCTATGCGGTTGTTTTCATTTCGGGAAATGTAGTCATTGCCATTGTGGTCCAGGGGATGAAGCATATTATTTTTCCACATGCTTTACGCCCTGTTGCCTATTTTAAAGGTATTCATGTTTTACATTTGGTTCAGGGAGTCAGTATGCATTCTTATAACAGTTTCCCTTCCGGTCATTCTGCAGCAGCATTTGGTCTTTTTATGATGCTGATATCCATTACCAAAAACAAGGCTCTGAAGTTTCTGTGGCTTTTAATAGCGCTGTTAACGGCTTATTCGAGGATTTACCTTTCACAGCATTTTATGGAGGACATCGTGACAGGCTCCATTATTGGTGTTACAGGAATGTTTTTAACCGTGTATTATTTTAACCGTTATCATCCTGATCTTTATAATTATTCAATTTTGGATCGTTTGTCTAATAAGCACAAAGCATGAAACGTAGGTATCTTGATTTGCTGTTTATTGCCCTTGTAGCCGGGCTTTTGTTTATCCCTTTTTTAGGTGGAGTACATTTGTTTGACTGGGATGAAATAAATTTTGCTGAATCAGCACGTGAGATGCTGCAAACACATGATTTCCTGACTGTTCAGATTAACTTCCTCCCATTCTGGGAGAAGCCGCCACTCTTTATCTGGATGCAGGTACTCTCCATGAAAATGTTCGGCATAAACGCATTTGCTGCCCGTTTTCCTGATGCCATAGCAGGTGTGGTGACACTTATGGTATTGTATCTGATTGGAGAAAAGCTGTTTGATCGCCGCTTCGGTCTGCTGTGGGCATTGGTATATGCCGGTTCTGTTTTGCCGCAACTTTATTTTCGCTCCGGAATTATTGATCCCTGGTTTAACCTGTTTATTTTTCTCGGCATTTATTTTATGGTGCTCTACCTTACTGCTAACAAAAACAAAAAAGAACTGTGGTTTGCTTTTTTGTCAGCGACTTCTATTGGCCTTGCCATTATGACCAAAGGGCCGGTGGGATTGCTTGTTTTTTTGCTTGCCCTCTTTGTCTGGCTCATGCTGAATGGCTCATGGAAAAAGGTTTTTCAATGGCGCTTTCTGTTAGTTTACGGCATTACTTTATTGATTGTGGGTGGTTTTTGGTTCATTCTTCAGATTGCTGATGGCCGGGCATCGCTGATTGCTGAATTTATTGCATACCAGATTCGTCTGTTTTCGCACAAAGATGCAGGCCATGGGGGGTTCCTCTTTTATCATTTTGTGGTTCTCTTTTTTGGTGTTTTTCCGGCTTCGGTTTTCATGCTTCATGCTTTCCGGAGATTTCGTGATAAAACAGATACCCAAAAGCTTTTCCGTCATTGGATGATGATTAGTTTCTGGGTAGTGCTTATTCTTTTCACTATTGTAAAAACCAAGATTGTACATTACTCCTCTTTTTGCTATTTTCCCATTACTTTTTTTGCTACTTATGTTATTGTGAAAATGATAAAAGGAGAGTTAAAATTCCCTGCCTGGTTAAAAGGAATTCTTATAGGTGTGGCAGCTTTTGAAGGATTGTTGTTTGTTGCTTTGCAGTTATTCATTCGCTATAAAAACCAGATTATTGCCAAAGGCTGGATTCATGACCGTTTTGCTGTGGGTAACCTTCAGGCAAATGTTCACTGGTCGGGATTTGAATTTCTCTTGGGTGTGCTTTTGTTCGTGGGTGTGCTGTCTGCTATTCTTGTTTTCCGAAAAAACATCCAGAGAATGGTTGTTGGAATATTTCTTACCACCTTGATTTTTACCACACTTTCCGTATTTATTATTACGCCGAAAGTGGAAGGCTATTCGCAAAATGCAGCTATTGATTTTTATGCCAGGCATGCCGGTGAGAATGCCTATGTGGATGTGTGGGGATTTAAGAGCTATGCACAGTATTTTTACTTTCGTAAAAAGCCTCCCGAAACTTCACCTGCCGTTACGCAACAAATGCAATTAATTGGTGATGTTTCCAAACCGGTGTATGTGGTTACAAAGATTACTTCAAAAGATGCTTTTCAGAAAAGATATCCCGCCTTCCGCCTACTCTATGAAAAAAACGGGTTTGACTTTTTTAAACGTCTTCCTAATACTAAAATGAAAAATAAAATACATGATTGATAATAAGAAAATTGTTGTTGTGTTGCCGGCCTACAATGCCGCTTCGACTTTGGAAAAAACATACCAGGAGATTCCTTTCGACATAGTGGACGATGTAATTCTCGTGGATGACCACAGCAACGACGAGACGCTGAGAGTAGCCGAAGACCTGGGTATTCGCCATATTATCGAACATGAGGAAAACAAAGGCTACGGCGGAAATCAAAAGAGCTGTTACAACAAAGCATTGTCTTTAGATGCAGACATTGTTGTCATGTTACATCCCGATTACCAATATACGCCCAAGCTTATCCATTCTATGTGTTATCTGATTGCCAACGGAATTTACGATGTGGTCATAGGCTCACGAATTCTTGGGAAAGGTGCCCTGAAAGGTGGAATGCCCTGGTACAAATATGTGGCTAATCGTGGGTTGACACTTTTCCAAAATATTCTCATGAACCAAAAACTATCGGAATATCATACCGGCTACCGGGCTTTTTCGGGGCGAGTATTAAAAAGCATTCCTTACAACAACTGCAACGATGATTTTGTGTTTGACAATGAGATGCTGGCACAGATTTTTTATGCAGGCTGGGAAATAGCTGAAATCACCTGCCCAACCAAATATTTTGAAGAAGCTTCTTCCATAAATCTTAGCCGCAGCACTATTTACGGATTGGGTGTTTTGAAAGTATCTCTTATGTATTTTGCCCAAAAAGCCAACTTTGGAAAGTTTGAAATTTTCAAAGGCATCGAGCCAATGCAAAAATCTTCTTAGGCAAATGTCGATATTATAGAAAAGGTGCAGATTGAATGTACAGAAGATATGCAATCCCGATACATCGGGGATGTATAATCGATATTACTTAGTGAAACGCTGTTAATCCAGTTCCTTTTTATAGGTTTCGGGCATAAAGAGCAAAGTAATAATGGCTATGATAACAGAAGCAATTAAGTAGTACACAGGCATTAAGATATTACCGTTACTGATTTTAATCAACCAGACTGAAACGAGGGGCGTGGTGCCTCCAAACAGGGCCAGTGCAATATTATAGCTCACGGAAAGTCCTGTGTATCTTACTTTTGCAGGAAAGGCTTCGGTCATGATAGCGGGAATAACTCCCTGGAAAAGGCCTTCAAAAATGGAAAACAGAAGCATGGCAGCCAGAATAGCCCAATAAGTTTTTTCAAACATCAGCAAAAAGAGCGGATACGAGAAAACCACAAATCCGATTAACGAAATGAAAAGAACCGTTTTTCTTCCTATTTTGTCGCTTAGATGGCCAAACAGAGGTATTATCAGCATCATAAAAATTATGGCAATGGTGTGAATAGAAAGCGCATCGTCAAGTTTTATATGGAGAAATGTATGAAGGTAGGAGGGTAGAAAAATAAATATCAGATAAACGGAGACACCAAATGCCCAACTCAACATAATTATTTTAAATGATTGCATTTTGTAATGTGCAAAAAACTCTGCCAATGGTATTTTGTAGGTTCTTTCTTCTTCCATTATCTTTTTAAAGTGCTCATCATCAGTCATATCTTTTCGGAGGTAAAGTCCGGCAATGCCAATAAAAGCGCCAAAAAGAAACGGAATTCTCCAGCCAAAACTATTTACTTGCTGTGTAGAAAACATCCATGTAATAAGGGCTGCTATGCCTGCACCGATGAGCATTCCGCCAAATACGCCAAAAGTTGTCCAGCTGCCATAAAAACCCCTTTTCCCATGAGGGGCTTTTTCCACAAGAAACGAAATGGAGCCGGTAAACTCCCCGCCAACCGAAAGTCCCTGAAAAAGTCTCAGGATGACCAGCAACAAAGCTGAATACCAACCAATACTGGCATAAGTAGGAAGAAATCCTATGAGTGTTGTGGGAATAGCCATCATAAGAATGGAAATTAAAAGTGCTTTTTTTCTGCCTTGCTTATCACCAATGTGTCCAAAAATAATTCCCCCGATGGGTCGCATAAGATAACCCGCTGCAAATATGCCGAAAGCAGAAATTAGTTGGACAATCTTATCCTCGTGAGGGAAAAACTGTGATCCGATAATGGTCGCAAAAAAACCATAAACGGTGAAATCGTACCATTCCATTATGTTTCCTGAGAATCCGGCAATCAGCGAACGTTTGTCGAAGATGGGTTGTGGAGTATCTTTAACCATGACTGATGTTTTTAAAAAGTTAAAAATACTAAAATAACGAATACTTTTACAATTTGAGGTTTCAACAAAAAAAGCCGGTCTCTAAAATAGGCCGGCTTCAATTTAAACAGGTTAATTCGGGAATTATATGAAGTTATACTTTTTGAACAACTTCCACACTTTTCATCCCGAGGTTAATGGCGTCTTCGTTGAGAGGAATGAGTTTGTGGTGGCGTTCGGGAAGAGATTTTTTCAATCCTTTAATAACATTTTCCAGTTTAACAATGGGTTTTATTTTCAGATAAGCACCCAGTACAATCATGTTGAAAATTTTGGTATTTCCCATTTCTGCAGCTTTTTTGGCCCCTTCCACTTTAAAAATATTGATGTCTTTGCGTGAAGGTTGTCGTGAGATGCCGTTAGGGTCATAAAGCAATGTACCGCCGGGTTTTACTTCCGGCTCAAATTTATCCATAGATTGCTGGTTTAGGATGATGGCCGTGTCGTAAGCCCTTAAAATAGGGGAGCTGATGCGTTCATCGCTGACAATTACTGTTACATTGGCAGTGCCACCACGCATTTCAGGTCCATAAGAAGGCATCCAGCTTACTTCCTGATCTTGCATAATTCCCGAATAAGCCAAAATTTTCCCCATGGAAAGAACACCTTGTCCACCAAAACCGGCTATGATTATTTCTTCAGTCATTTTTTCGTCGTTTTAAGATTAATCTATTTTACTAACTGGCCATCCACTTTAATATCGCCAATGGGATAAAACGGAAACATGTTTTCTTCCATCCAGTTGTTGGCATCTACCGGGGTCATTTTCCAGCCGGAGTTGCAGTTGGAAACAACCTCTACGAAAGATAAACCAGGTGCATTATTCAACTGATTTTGAAAGGCTTTCTTTATGGCCCGTTTGGCCTTCCGAACTGCTGAGGGAGTCTCAACAGACTGACGTGTAACATAGTATGTTCCCGGAAGCTGGGCAACAAGTTCTGTAATTTTCAGAGGATGTCCCATGAGTTCCGGGTCTCTTCCGTAAGGAGAAGTGGAAGTTTTCATCCCTTCCAAAGTGGTGGGTGCCATTTGTCCTCCGGTCATACCATAAATACCGTTGTTAATAAAGACAATCACGAATTTTTCACCACGGTTACAGGCATGAATGGTTTCTGCAGTGCCAATGGCTGCCAAATCTCCGTCGCCCTGATAGGTGAAAACAATGTTGTCGGGCCACAACCTTTTAATGGCGGTAGCCAGTGCGGGAGCACGGCCATGAGCAGCTTCCTGCATGTCGATGTTCATAAACTCGTAAGCCAGTACCGAACAACCTACAGGGGCAACACCCACGGTTTCGTGTTCCTTGCCCATTTCTTCAATAACCTCCATGATGAGGCGATGGGTGGTTCCATGACCACAGCCCGGACAGTAGCTAAGCTCTTTGTCTGTCATCAACCTGGTTTTTTGATAGACCAGATTTTCAGGTTTGATAATATCTTTTAAAGCTATCTCTGACATGGCTTATTCTCCTATAATTTTTTGTTCAAGGGCCTCAACAACTTCTTCCGGAGAATGAATTACTCCGCCAAGGCGCCCAAAATGTTCAACTTTCACTTTGCCGTTTACGGCCAACCGTACATCTTCAACCATTTGGCCGGCACTCATCTCTACTGAGAGGAATCCTTTTACTCCCTGTTCTACCATGTTCTGAATTGTTTTGGTAGGGAATGGCCATAAAGTTATGGGGCGTAGCAGCCCGACTTTAATGCCTTTATCACGTAAAAGCTTAACTGCTTTTAGCGAAACGCGTGCACTGGTACCATAAGCTACCAACACATATTCTGCATCATCGCACTGCAATTCTTCATAACGGACTTCTTTTTCTTCAATTTCGCGATATTTTTCCTGAAGGTGATGGTTGTGATCTTCCAGTTTTTGCGGATCCAAATCCAGCGAAGTCAGGATTCTCCTTTCACCATTTTTAAGTTTACCGTTTGTTGCCCAGGAATAACGTGCTTTAACTTCTTTATCGGACAAGCGGGGAACAGGTTCAAAAAATTCAACTTTTTCCATCATTTGTCCAATGGCGCCATCAGAGAGAATCATGGCTGGATTTCTGTATTTGAATGCCAAATCGTAGGCTACAGGAACGAAATCGGCCATTTCCTGTACCGAAGATGGGGCCAGCACAATGAGTCTGTAATCGCCATGGCCACCGCCTTTTGTGGATTGGAAATAGTCGGATTGAGCCGGCTGAATGTCGCCCAGTCCCGGACCGCCCCGAACCACGTTTACAATTAAAATCGGGATTTCTGCACCGGCAATGTAAGACAAGCCTTCCTGCATGAGGCTGATGCCCGGACTGGAAGAGGAGGTAACTACTTTTTTACCGCTTCCTCCGCCACCATAAAGCATATTGATGGAAGCAACTTCACTTTCGGCCTGTAACACAACCATTCCCGTTGTTTCCCAGGGTTTGGAAGCCATCAGGTATTCCAGAACTTCTGATTGGGGGGTAATGGGATAACCAAAATAGCCATCCGTGCCGGCACGAATAATGGCTTCGGCCAGTGCCTCATTACCTTTCATTAATTTTATTTCACCCATATCTTTTTGTTTTATTTTTTGATAATTATTTAACTTTTATCCTGTAAACGGTAATGACACCATCAGGACATACCACGGCACAGTTGGTGCAACCGGTACAAACATCCGGATTCTCCATAAAGGCAAAATGATAACCTTTGCCGTTTACTTCTTTTGCCAAAGCAATTACATCGGTAGGGCAGGCAGGGACGCAAACGCCACAACCTTTACACTTCTCGATATCAACTACTATGGCGCCTTTCACTTTTGCCATAACTAATGTTTTTATATGGTTTTTAAATTTTTGCACGAAATTACACTTTTCACAGCGTATTTTTGCTAAGTAATTTACTGATTTTCTTCAGCGGCTGTTATTTATAAAGATTTTAAATATACAAGTATCTGAAAAAACAATTAGTTATGAATTAATTTATTAACAATTGGGTGAGCGTTTACTCAAATCAGCACAGGCTAAAACTACCTGGCGCTTAATGCAGCCAGTAGGCCATACCCACACCTATGAAAGTGGCAATGGCATAACCAAGGGTACCACAGAGTATTGCCGGGATAACAAGTGATTTCCAACGGCGGCCCACAGCCATGGCTGCAGCGGTGGTGGGACCACCCATGTTGGCGTTGGAAGCAATGACAATCTCAGCCAAATCGAGATTGAAAAGCCGGCCGAAACCTAAAATAAAAATGAGGTGCACCAATAATATTAATCCGGCAAAGAGAAAAAGTATGGGGCCAACTTTCAAGACTACCATGATGTTGGCACTGGCACCAATGGCCGCAAAAAATATCTGCATGAGGAAAGTTCCTATCTGGTCGGCACCACGAATGGCGTTCATTTGTTTGGGGAAGAGTGTTGCCACGGCAACCACCAACAGCGTAATAATCAATATGGCACTACCCTGTATCCCGATAAGGTGCTGTAAATAAAAACTAATTGCTGCGGCTAACAAGCCAATACTTAATCCTTTGCCCATGTCAAGCAAATCGGGATTCTCGTAATTAGCTTCGATAATTTCATTTGTCGTAAGTTCTTTTTCCGCATTTTGCTGATGGTAGTTTTTAAAATGCTTTTTTAAGAAACCAACTCCCGGTAAGGCAAAAAGGATGAGGAAATAAATGGTCATAACCAGATTATCGGCAGCGACACCGGCGGTGAGCAAATCGCTGGAATGCAAATGAAGTGCTTCAGAAGTAGCCACATAATTCATAGAGCCGCCAATGTAGGTAGAACAGAAGATGCCAGCCAGTTTCCAGCCTTCTTCACCCAGTGGAATCGTTTTGAAAGCGATAATGGTTCCTACGATGGTTCCCACTGCGCCAATACCAAAAGCAATGAGTGTTGGCCCGGCTTCTTTGATGATTCTGCGAATGTTGGCTTTGAACAACAGCAAAGGTACAGCCAACGGCACAAGATACGACCACACAATATCGTATGTGGGTGATTGGATAGGAATAATGTAAAGATTGGAAAGAATAAAAGTGGTCAGAATAGAAATGACCACAGCAGAAACCTTGCCGCCCCATTTGGTTTTTTGCTCCGCCCAAATACCAAAAGTAGCGGAAAGAATAAGAATGGCCCAAAGCATCCACGACTGGTCAGGACCTATGATGGCGTGTTGAAACATATATAAAAATTAAGGCGCAAATGTAGAAGAATTTTCAAAGAATAAAAAGGAGGGAAAAAAGACATTCCATACGCAGGGAAAAGTTGCCACGAATGCACGAATAACCTCTTTATTTCTCCCACTGCCGCTCATCGGGTTGTTGCCATTGAAATTAAATCTTCCTCTACTCCCCGGCCAGGACGTGGGTTTTGGCAGGCTCTCGAAGATGTGAAGGCTACTGAATCCTTTATTATTGCGCCTGTTCGCATGCCTTTTCCATTGAAAGACAATGTGATGATGTATTCATTAGAGGATTTTCTAAGCAAGGAGATTGATAAATGAGCTTTTCGTTCTGTTATTTCTGAATAAAGTTCAGGGCATTTAACGCGGCCACTGTTCCGTCTGACACGGCTGTGGTGATCTGGCGGTAACGTTTGGCACAGCAGTCGCCGGCGGCAAACACTCCTTCAAGGTTTGTTTGCAGGTTTTCATCCGTGATAATCTCGTGCCATTTGTTAAGGTTTACTGAGCTGTTTTGCAAAGCCTGTGTGTTGGCTTCGTAACCAACGAAGATGAAAACACCATCGATGGCTTTATCATAAACTCTCCCGGTTTTCAGGTTCTTGTATTGAATGCCGCGAAGACTTTCATCGCCATAAAACCCGGTTATGTGTGCCTCCATGATGTAATCGATCTTCGGGTTGGCTTTGGCCTCTTCCACAGCGTGTTCAAAAGCCTGGAAATGGTCAAACTCATGCAGGATGGTTACTTTGCTGGCATATTTTGTGAGAGCAACGGCCTCTTCGAGTGCCGAGTTGCCGCCGCCTACTACAATAATCTCCTTGTCCTGAAAAAAGTCACCATCACAGGTGGCACAGTAGGAAATGCCCCGGCCTTTGAATTCATTTTCACCGGACACATTGAGCATGCGCGAACGACCACCGGTAGCCAGTATGACTGCCGGGGCTGAAAATGTTTCTCCGTTTTCGAGCGTTGCCGTTTTTTCTTTTCCCTCCAGTTGCAATCCGGCCAGTTTTACATTCGATTTAATGACACAGCCGAAGTTTTTTGCCTGTTTTTTCATGGCGGATGCCAGCTGATAACCGCTGATGCTTTCGATACCTGGATAATTGGCAATTTCGTAGGTAAGTACCATTTGTCCGCCGGGCATTCCTGTGTCCAGAATCAGTATTTTGGCTTTGGACCGGCCGAGATAAATACCGGCGGTGAGACCTGCCGGACCTCCTCCCAGCACAATAACATCAAAATGGTTCATAGTATCCTTATTTTAAGTGTTTTGATGTGTCTAAAAGTAAAAAAGAGCAACGACGTGTTTTTTTTCTTTTTAGGCAACTCCAAAAGTATGAAACTATTTAAACTCCCGGTCGAGAATTTCCGTAATTTGTTCTTTGGATTGGATGCTGCTTGTGGCTGCTACCACGCTACCGTTTTTGTAATAAACAGTGAAGGGAAGTCCCATGAAGCCCCGGCATTGTGGAAGCTCACGGATGACTCTTGCTTCAGGACTGTCAAACAGCATGTCACGGAATTCAACATGGGTATATTCGTCCTGCAGCTCTTCCATAATATCATAAACGGGCACACACATGGGACCCATGCGGCCACAGCAAACCATGACGTTTTCATGATCCTTTAAAATTTCATTCAGCTCTGCTTCGCTGTCAACGTGTTTTAAATTTGTGGGCAATGTCATCTTTTTCCTTTTTTAATGATATATCACAGCACCCAATCATAAATTATGCCATGCTGCGAAATTGTAAACTTATTAACAGACAAGTGGCATTTTTTAAAATATATAATTAATAGTTTATTTATTGCTGACAGTATCAACCCAAAAGATGTCAGGCTATATGGAAGGTTTTCGCCATTTTATCATCAAATTATACCTTAATTTTTTATTTTTTTTTTCAATAATGGCAGTAAATTAATGAACGTGATAATTCATATCTGCCAGTCTGGCCGCCCTTACGTTGTAGTTGTAACAGACGTTACACATTGTCAGTTGGAGATGCAACTGTTTTGAAGAAGCAAAAGTTTTTCCGGCAGCTTACACGCTCAGTTTTTTGCTGATTTCGTCAAGATAATATTGAAGTTGTTTCCGCCGGTATTGCATCACCCAGCGAGGATGGGGCAGTGGGATAATCTCTCCAAAAATCTTTAACTCTTCATTTAACCTTTGCAGATAAGTGAAATTCTTTCCGTTTCCCAGGCAAAAACATTTGTCAGTACGGATACCCAATGCTACCTGATGAACCATGTTTTTCACGATAAAAGATTTGAGGCTTTGTTCCAGCAACCGGTCATCGTAATAGTTAAAGTTCTTCCCGTTTTTCACAAATCCCAGTGGACTGATGGCACCGATAAAATAATTTCTGTAAAATGGAATAACGCCCCCCATGTTTTCTATTAGCAAATAGATAAACTGTGAAGAGAGCTCGGCTTTTTTGTCAAAGTTGTTGACGATACCGCAGGATTTTTCCAGATGGACAGGGTCGGTGAAAGGGATGCCGGTTACACCTGCACCGAATCTTCCGGGGTTGATACCGAAAATAATGCGGCGGGTTTTTTGGTCGTTGTAGAATTTGCTATAAAAAGCTTTACAGGCAGCCACTGTTTCCGGCCGCGAATAGGGATTCAGGATTTCAACATCTTCCGGCAGTTTCCTGTCCGGTGCCAGTTGTTTGTAAAATGCCATTGTCCTCTCCGCGAAAGTCATGTTATTGGATTTTGGATGAAGAGTGGTCGTAAACAATGCGCCAGCCGTTTTTTGTTTTGCGGAAAAGCAAGGTGAAAAGTCCTTCGGGATGACTTTTTTCTTTGGTGAGTTCCCAATGGCCTGATACGAAAGCTGCTGTGGGGGAGAGGACACGGATTTTCACGTTGGAGAACCAGAGATGTCCCATGGCTTTTTTATCGGGATAGGATTTTTTGTAACGTGCCAGACTTTGTTTCCAGCCAAAAGTAGTGCTGCAGTTGCCATCGAATTGCAGCGAATCACTTTTTTCGTAACAGTTCATGTAAGCCGTGATATCACTATTGTTCCAGTCGGTCGCTGATTGATCCAACACTTTCTGTACGGCGGCTTTAATCTCTTGCTTGTTTGTCTCCTGTCGGCAGGCTCCGAACAGAAAAACGGACGACAATAATATGAAGAGGTATTTTTTTGTCATAAGCTACTTTATCCCCGTTTGCTAATTTCTTTAAGCCTCTCGATATCTATTATATTAATGGCTTTACCATTTATTTCAATGATATTCTCCTTTTTTAATTCTGTGAGCAGTCTTACTGTTGTTTCGGTTGACAGGCCTGCAAAAGCAGCAATATCTTTTCTGGACAAGTAAGGAAAGATATTGTCTTTATAAAGATTCTTATCGCATAAATAAAGTAACGTGTCGGCTAATCGGCCATGCATTTGTTTGTTGCCAAGGCTTTGGATTTTGTCAAAAAGCTGCTTTTCATTCTTGCAATAGCGTTTGATTATTTCCGAAGCAAAGGCACCATTGTTGATGAGCAGTTTTCTGAAACTTTCTTTTTCAATAAGGCAGACAGTAGAATCTGTTAATGCGACAGCAGAATAATGATAAATATTATCACCGTATATTGAAGAAAAGCCAATGAAATCAGAGGTCTTTAATATTTTTATGTTGATGTTTTTGCTGTTGGGGCTTTCCATGTATAATTTAACCAGCCCATCGGAAATATATAGCAGATAGGCTGCAAAGGCGCTCTGTTTACAAATATTTTCTCCTTTCCGGTACAAAAGATGGGTTTTGTTTTGGTTTATAAAAGTAATTTCTGAAGGGATCAATTTTGAAAAACACCTGGCACTTTTTGGGCAGTTTAAACAATTTGTTGTTTTTGAATCTTTCATTACCGGCAAATATAGTATTTATATCAATTAATTTATTGATAAATCTCAATACTTGGCTTAAGCTGATAGTGTTGCCTTTTCTTGTAAAACGTTTTATAGCATTTTATCTTTGTAAAAGGAAAATAAAAAGAAAAGTAAATAATTGTAACATAAAAATTTAAGCAATGAAAACGATATTAGTACCAACCGATTTTTCAGAGCCCGCCCTGTATGCTTTAAAAATAGCTGCAAGTATTGCTAAAAAGACGTATGCTCAAATAAGACTTGTGCATGCCTATAATTTGCCATCATCAGAAGCTCGTGAAGCTGTTAACTTCAAGGAGTTTTATAAACAGGTATCCATCGACAAAGAGAAAAAGCTCGGTGCATTAACTAAAATGAGTTTTCTAAACGGAATCACTGTCAGTAAGCATTTTGAAGATAACATGAAACCATGGGAATTGGTTAATGATGAAAAATACAAAAATGCTGATTTAATTGTAATTGGATCACATGGGAATAGCGGCTACCAAAAGCTTTTCATCGGTTCCAATACAGAAAAAATAATCAGAATGGCCGATGCACCTGTTTTGACTGTCAAGAAAAGCGATGATAATTTTGACATTAAAAACATGGTCTTTGCATCAGATTTTAGTGAAGAAACTTACCCTGTTTTTGAAAAAATAAAATTCTTTACAGAACTTTATAAAATGCATGTTGATTTACTTAAGGTGATTACACCCCATAATTTTGAGAAATCAAGTACAAGCAAAGAATTAATGGATAGTTTTGCAAAGAGTTTTAAATTAACAAATTACACGATAAATGTTTACAATGCAGGGAGTATTGAAAACGGCATTCTCGGTTTTAGTAATGAGCAAAAAACCGACCTGATAGCCATCGAAACCCACGGTAGATCGGGAATTAATCATCTTATTGGTGGAAATTTGGCTGAGAATATTGCCGATGATGCAAAACTTCCCGTTTTAACCATCAAGATTAAAGAAGATAATCAAACTCACAAAAAGGCGCAACATCCAACAAAAAATTATGCCAATTGGGGGACAGAATAAAACAATGACTAAAAAAGCTGTACGTAAGATAAGCAAAGTATGTAGATTTGAATTAATTACTTTTAAAAATTATAGAAATGGCCGATTATAACAGAAGTAAAGTTTTACCGGCTATCTTGAAAATATAAATAAATTTATCTAACCTTTAAAAAACAAAAAAATGAAAGTATTATTAGCAACAGAAGGAAATACGCTGAACAGTAAAATTGCCAAAAGATTTGGAGAAGCTCCTTATTATTTAATTTACAATAGTGATACCAAAGAAACAGAAGCCAGAGTGAATCCAGGTCATGACGATAACCATTCCGGATTAATTGATCTGGTTAATGAAGGAGTTTTGTATTATATTGTGGGAAATACGGGACCAAATGCATTTGATGTTTTAAACAACAGAAATGCAGAACTTTATCTGGCAAGAGGAACTGTTGCCAAAGATGCTCTGGATGCTTTTCTGAATAAAAAATTGGAAAGATTAACAAAAGCCACACTTAAAAGACCCATTCGTAACCATTAAAAATAAAGAACTATGTATAAATATATTTTTGGCCCGGTACCTTCGCGACGTCTTGGCATGTCACTCGGAGTAGACTTAGTTCCTAAAAAAGTTTGTTCACTTGATTGTGTATATTGTGAAGTAGGTCAAACCACAAAGTTAACAACTGAAAGAAGGGAATATATTCCGTATGATAAGGTTATAGCCGAATTGGAAGATTATTTTGTAAACAATCCCAATCCGGATTATATTACATTTTCCGGATCAGGTGAACCTACGCTTAACATAAGGATTGGTGAAGTTTTGCAATTTGTCAAGCAAAAGAAGCCCGATATTCCTGTGGCTGTTTTAACCAACGGAACGTTATTGTATGATGAAAATGTCCGGAAGGAATTGCTGGATGCTCATGTTGTCCTTCCTTCGCTTGATGCAGCAACCGAGAGTACTTTTCAAAAGATAAACCGCCCCGCACAAGGGCTTACTGCCGATAAATATATTCAGGGACTCATTGATTTTAGAAAAGATTATGCAGGACAAATATGGCTCGAAGTATTTATTATTCCCGGATATAATGACAATGCCAAAGATTTAAATGCATTAAAAGAAGCATTTGGAAAGATACAGCCGGATCAAGTTCAGCTAAATACACTCGATCGGCCCGGTACGGTGAAAGGCATTAGTCCGGCCAGCCATGAAAGCTTGCAGAAAATTATTGATTTTTGGGGACTTCCAAATGTGGAAATAATTGCAGCAGCACCGGAAAGAAAAGAATTAAAATCGTACAGGAAAGATGCGGAAACGGCCATATTGGGAACAATAACAAGAAGACCCTGTACCGTTGACGACCTTGTGAAAATTCTCGGGTTACATATTAATGAGATTAACAAATATCTTGATGTATTGGAAGGGGAAGGTAAAATCCAGTCAGTGTGGCAGGACAGGGGCGTGTTTTATCAGATAAATAACAAGTAAATATAAAATTGAATATTAAAAATTAAACCGCAAAAGATTGTAAAAGGAGTTATTGAAACAAAGATTACCCATATTTACTATTTAACGCCGGATTACAATTTAGCGGGTAAAAACGTAACAGAATGAAAAAAACAGGACTAATAGTAAATCCAATTGCCGGAATGGGAGGAAGTGTAGGTTTAAAAGGTACTGATGGGAAAACCTATAATAAGGCTCTTGAATTAGGCGCAAAACCCACTACGCCCAAAAGTATAGATGATACCCTTGCTTTAATTACAAGGAAAGATCTCTATTTTGTGGTAGCTCCCGGTAAAATGGGCGAAGATTTTGTCCGGAAATTTGATTTCCAATATGAGGTTGTTTCTAAAATAGGCGAGGAGACAAATGCGGATGATACCAAAAGAATTGTTGGCGAAATGATTGAAAAAGGTATCACACTGTTGGTATTTGTTGGCGGAGATGGAACGGCAAGAGATATATACGATGTGCTGGGCCTGACAATTCCTGTGGTGGGTATTCCCTCGGGAGTAAAAATGTTCAGTCCTGTTTTTGCTCTTTCCACAGCGGCGGCAGCAGAAATTATCAACAACGAGTCCGGACAGTTTATTGAAAAGGAAGTCCTTGATATCGATGAACAGGCTTTTCGTGAAGGTAAACTGGGGGCAAAGTTATATGGCTATCTTAAGGTTCCCAAAAATGTAAATCTTTTACAAGGTAAAAAAGAGCCTTCCAACGTGAGTAAACCGGAAGAGCTTAGCAAAGAGGAAATTGCACAGTATGTCTTGGAAAAGATGGAACCTGACACTCTCTATATTTTGGGTCCGGGAACTACATTGTCCACTATTGCGCAAAAAATGAATGTCTCTAAAACGCTGTTGGGGATCGATGCCGTTGTTAATGGCCGGTTGGTTGGTGCAGATTTGAATGAAAAAGGGTTGCTTGAGTTGATAAAGAAATATGATAAAACAAAGATTATTCTTACTCCGATTGGTGGAAACGGCTTTATTTTTGGTCGGGCAAGCAAACAGTTTACTCCTGAGGTATTAAAGTTAATTCCAAAGGAAAACATCATTGTCGTGGCAACCGAAGATAAAATCAGCAGGTTGGAATGCCTTAGGGTTGATACCGGCAATACTGAAGTGGATGAGAATTTAAAAGGGCCTGTAAAGGTTATTACAGGAATTAAAACAGAAACAATAATTGAGGTGAAATGACGGCGAATCTGCACATGAACGAAAATCCTTATTTACCTGACGAAAAAATTCGCCGGGCAGCGGCAAGAGGGTTGGAAAATTTAAACAGGTATTCTGAATGGAAATATCTCATTGAATTAAAAACTCTTCTGGGAGAATACAATCATGTTTCTTCCGAACGGATTGTATTGAGTCATGGTTCTGATATGCTGTTGCGGGAGGTAATCAACATCTTCTCAGGAAACAGGAAAATCATCATGGTAAGTCCTTCATTTTTTCCGGTTGCTCACTACGCTTTAAAACAAGCCAGCAGGTTAACAAAAATCCAGATTTCACCTTCTGATTTCAGGTTAAATCCACAACTTTTATTAAACGAGCTGGATGAACCGGCACTTATAATTATTGACAATCCCAATAATCCGACAGGAAAGATATTGTTAGAAAACGGTTTTGCTGAAAAAATTCTTCAAAATAAAAATGCCTTGCTTTTGGTAGATGAAGCCTATTTTGAATTCTCCGGACGGACTTTTGCAGGTATGATAGACAAGTATCCCAATCTGGCAGTAGCACGAACCATGGATAAAGCTTTCTCGTTGGCAGGACTTCGGCTGGGATATCTTATAATGGGAGACTATTTTAAAGATCATTTTTCAGATTTCCCGGCTTATTTGGCCACCCCCACTCTTTTTGCTGCTATTGAGGCCTTAAGAAATACTGAAAGTATGATGGCCAATGTGGATAAAATAGGTCGCGAAAAGGCAAGGATGGAGATAGAATTATCCAAAGCCGGTATTCATGTTTTTCAGAGCAGCACCAATTTTATTTTGATAAAAACAAAAATCCCCGATTTCGCAAAAAAATTAAAAGAGGAAGGAGTTGTTATTAAAGATATGTCCGGTGAATGGTTGGCCGGTTATTACAGGATATCCGTAGGACTTCCTGAAGAAAATAATGTTTTATTATCATTGGTTAAAAAATTAATTAATTAAAAAAGAGGAGAAATTACTATGTTAGAAGAAATAACAAAAATTTTAGGAAATGAAGCTGAAGACCTATTTCAGCATAAAGGTATTGTCTCAAAAGAGAATTTACATTTACCCGGCCCCAATTTTATTGACGATATCTTAAGCCAGTCAGACAGACCAATACCTGTTTTGCGAAACATGCAAACAATTTATAATCATGGGCGGCTTGCCAAAACGGGCTATCTTTCAATACTACCGGTAGATCAGGGAGTTGAGCATAGCGCGGGAGCATCGTTTGCACCTAACCCGATATATTTCGATCCTGAAAATATTGTGAGGCTGGCTATCAACGGAGACTGTAATGCTGTTGTTTCTACATTGGGTGTCCTTGGTTCCGTTGCACGAAAGTATGCGCACAAAATACCTTTTATCGTTAAATTAAATCATAACGAGTTGTTAACTTATCCTGAAAGCTATGATCAGGTTTTGTTTGCAGATGTTGACCAGGCTTTTGACTTGGGTGCAGTTGGTGTTGGCGCCACCATATTTTTTGGCTCGGAAAACAGTGACCGGCAGATTCAGGAGATATCAAAAGTTTTTAAATACGCACACCAGCTGGGACTTGTAACTGTTTTATGGGCCTATTTGCGTAACCCGGCTTTTAAAACAAAAGCAGCAGATTATCATCTCTCGGCTGATTTAACGGGGCAGGCAAACCATCTTGGAGTCACCATTGAGGCTGACATTATAAAACAAAAGCAGCCTGTTAATAATGGCGGTTATATTGCTGTTAATTTTGGCAGAACCAATGAAAAAGTATACACGAAATTGACTACAGACCATCCAATTGATTTAACACGTTACCAGGTGATGAATTGTTATATGGGAAGGGCCGGACTCATCAATTCCGGTGGTGCTTCTGCCGGTAACAATGATTTACAAGAAATTGTTAAAACCGCGGTCATTAACAAAAGGGCAGGAGGTATGGGATTGATTTCCGGCAGGAAAGTTTTCCAAAAGCCCATGGATATGGGGGTTAATATTCTGCATGAAATTCAAAATGTGTATTTATGCAAGGAAATAACCATCGCGTAAATTTGTCTCTGAAACAATTAGATAAGATGTATGAAACAAGTAACAAATAACTCATTAATGGGGAGGATGGCTGACGTCCTGGGATTGAATAAAAAGTTTCATCAGTACTTGGAAACACCCGTTAATCCACAGGACAGAGCGTTAATAAGTCCGGTTGATGGAACCGTTGAACATGTTGGAAGTATTCATGATGAAGGCGTGCTTATCTCAAAAAATAACAAAGAGGTCCGGCTGCAAGAACTGATAGGCGATCATTACAAGCAATTTGTGGGCGGAAAGTATATCAATTTATATCTCAGCCCGTTTGATGTCCACTATTGGGTTACTCCTGATGATGGAATGTTTATTTATACACAAAAGAACAAAGGAAAGGCAACGCTTCCGGTATGCGTTGGACTGGAGTATCTGCTGGGAATAGAGATGTTCAGCAAGGCGGTGAAAAGAAATGCTTCCATTGGCTCCGTTTTTCAAACGGAAAATTATAAATTTCCAATAGCGATGATTGCTGTCGGTTCGCTGAATGTAAACAGAATTTATGCCGACTATGAAGAAAGAAAAGTTTATAAAAAAGGAACTCCATGCGGTTATTTTAGTATTGGTTCGAGCATGCTGCTATGCTTTCCTGATTATTTGGAAATATTAGTTGAAGAAGGTTCCAAGGTTAAAATAGGAGATCGAATTTTGATTTGAATATTATAGATCATGAAAAAGATAGCTATACCGATTTCGGAAAACAAGCTAAGTCCGTATTTTGAAACTTGCTTTCAATTTAAATTTTATTATGTAAAAACTGGTAAAATTTTCAGAGATGAATTGGTGTCTTTTTCTGATAAATTTCCCATGTTAATTTCCAAATGGCTTATTGAAAACGGGGTTACAGACGTTATTAGTGCCCGGATTAACAGGGGGAATATTAGAACACTAACCCAAAATAAGGTTCATGTATTTGTAGGTGTAAAGATTATGAAACCAGAGATTATTATAATGCAATATCTTGACAAAATACTGGAAACGAATGGGCGTTCTGTGGAATGAAAGAGTTTTTCGCTCTTACTCTAAGTGAATTACGTAAAACGGTATAGTCATTTTACGGCTTTTGTCTGATACCCGGGTTTGGTTATAAAAGCAATGGCCAGTGTTGATTTTGTTTTCTGTGTAAAGACCATTTAATCAGTACGATAATATTTTTTCCAATTCATTATTTAGATTATTTATAAAAGCGTTATCTTTGACAAAAATTGATTTGACTGTGTGGATTATATCTAATTTTGCCGTGAAATCAAAAATGAAAAAGTTAGTTTCGTTTAAGTCATAAATATCATTAAAAACTAAGGAAATGAACCTTAACAATATTATGAACAACCTGGAGAAAAAACATCCGGGTGAAGTAGAATTCTTGCAGGCTGTACGCGAGGTTTTAGAATCTATTGAAGAAGTTGTCAACGAAAACCCCCAATTTGATTCGGCTGCTATTATTGAGCGCCTTGTGGAACCTGATCGTGTTTTGATGTTCAAAGTGCCGTGGGTTGACGATAACGGGGATGTTCAAATGAATCTTGGGTATCGTGTGCAGTTTAACAATGCCATTGGCCCCTACAAAGGCGGCTTGCGTTTTCACCCCAGTGTAAACCTCAGTATCCTTAAATTTCTGGGCTTTGAGCAAATTTTCAAAAATTCCCTGACTACATTGCCAATGGGTGGTGGAAAAGGCGGTTCTGACTTTAATCCCAAAGGAAAATCAGACAATGAAATCATGCGTTTCTGCCAAAATTTTATGCTTGAGCTTTGGAAGGTTATTGGCCCTGAAACAGATGTTCCTGCCGGTGATGTAGGCGTTGGCGGTAAAGAAATTGGATACCTTTATGGCATGTACAAAAAGCTGGCCAGAGAAAATTCGGGTGTTCTTACCGGTAAAGGCCTGAACTGGGGCGGTAGCCTTATTCGCCCGGAAGCTACTGGTTTTGGCGGGGTATATTTTACCAAAGAGATGCTGGCTGAACAGAACGAAACCTTTGAAGGTAAAACAGTAGCTATTTCCGGTTTTGGAAATGTTGCCTGGGGTGTTGCCCTGAAAGTTAACGAATTGGGCGGTAAGATTGTTACCATTTCAGGTCCTGATGGTTATATCTACGATCCGGAAGGAATTTCCGGTGAAAAAGTAGATTATCTGCTTGAATTACGTGCCTCTAACCAGGATATTGTAGCGCCATTTGCAGAAGAGTTTGCATCGGCAACCTTTATCCCTGGAAAACATCCCTGGGAAGTGAAATGTGATATCGCCATGCCTTGTGCCATTCAGAATGAGCTGAACGGTGACGATGCAAAGAAACTGGTTGAAAACGGCGTACTGGCTGTTGCCGAAGTTTCCAATATGGGTTGTACCCCTGAGGCTGTTACTTTTTTCCATGAAAATAAAGTTCCGTTTGGCCCTGGTAAGGCTGTTAACGCAGGTGGCGTGGCTGTTTCCGGCCTGGAAATGACCCAAAATGCCATGAAACTTGTCTGGACTACCGAAGAGGTGGATGCCAAACTGCACCATATCATGTCCTCCATTCACAATGCTTGTATAAAATATGGTACCGAAGATGATGGTTATGTTAACTACGTAAAAGGCGCCAATATTGCCGGTTTCCTGAAAGTTGCCAACGCCATGATGGATCAGGGCGTGATTTAATTCGGTTAAATTTTCGATTTAGAACTGTTATTTAAAGATTATTTTTTTCGTGCCGCTTCTGTTCTTTTGCAGGAGCGGTTTTTTTTAGCCGGAAATCTGTATCCTGCTATGAAAATCAAATTTCCTCTTTTTCTTTTCCCTTGTTTTACTATCTTCGCATTTTTAAATAAATCCCGTCTCTGGCTGCTATTGTAAGGCCAATCCAAAAAACCGGGATTGTTCAAAAAACTTTAATGAGGAATTGCATTCATGGACAATTTGGAAGAACAAAAACTACCTGAGGAAGAGAATCTTGAGGATAAAAGTACGGGCCAGGGGCAAACTGAGCAGTATCGTTTACTCCATTTGAATGGTATGTATGAGAGTTGGTTTCTGGATTATGCTTCTTATGTTATTCTGGAGCGTGCCGTGCCTGAAGTAGCTGATGGCCTGAAACCGGTTCAACGGCGCATTTTGCATGCCATGAGCCGTCTGGATGATGGCCGTTTTAACAAGGTAGCCAATATTATAGGGCATACTATGCAGTTTCATCCTCACGGTGATGCCTCCATTGGCGATGCGTTGGTACAGCTGGGGCAGAAAGAACTACTCATTGATATGCAGGGAAACTGGGGAAATACGCTCACCGGCGATAGTGCCGCTGCCCCGCGGTATATTGAGGCCCGTTTGTCAGCTTTCGCAAAAGAGGTGGTTTTTAATCCTAAAACTACCACCTGGAAACTTTCCTACGATGGCAGAAACAAAGAACCTGTTGCACTTCCTGTAAAATTTCCGCTATTGCTGGCGCAGGGTGTGGAAGGGATTGCCGTGGGATTGGCTTCAAAAATACTGCCACATAATTTTAATGAACTTATCGATGCTTCCATCCGCCATTTACAAGGAAAAGACTTTGAATTGTACCCGGACTTCCTCACCGGTGGGATGGCCGATTTTTCAAAATATAACGAAGGCCTGCGCGGGGGTAAAGTGCGGGTGCGAACCAAAATATCCCAGCGCGATAAAAAAACCCTGGTTATTACCGAAATACCTTATTATACAACAACTTCCTCGCTTATCGATTCTATTGTTTCGGCTAACGACAAAGGGAAAATAAAGATTAAGAAGATAGATGATAACACGGCAGAACATGTGGAGATTGTCATTTATCTGGCTTCCAATGTGTCGCCTGATCAGACTATTGATGCACTGTATGCTTTCACCAATTGCGAGATGAGTATTTCGCCCAACTCCTGCGTCATCATGGATGGACGGCCACAGTTTATCTCGGTGAAACAGATTTTGCGTGCCAACACTGATCATACAGCCCATTTGCTTAAACAGGAGCTGGAGATAAGACTTGGTGAGCTGGAAGACCAGTGGCACAATGCTTCGTTGGAAAAGATATTCATTGAAAACAGAATTTATCTCCTGATTGAGGAGTGCGAAACCTGGGAGTGCGTGCTCACTACCATCGACAAAGGCCTGGCACCGTTTGCTAAAAACCTGCGCCGAAAAGTTATCCATGATGACCTGGTGCGGCTTACCGAGATTAAAATTAAACGTATCTCCAAATACAATGCTTTCAAAGCAGAAGAGCAGATAAAAAGGGTGGAGGAGGAGATGGAAGAGGTGAAAAACCATCTCGACCATTTGATTGATTACGCCATCAATTATTTCAGACAGATAAAGAAGAAATATGGGAAAGGCCGGGACAGGAAAACGGAAATCCGGAATTTTGATACCATTCAGGCCAATATGGTGGCGGTGGCTAACCAAAAACTGTATGTTAACCGTGAGGAGGGCTTTGCCGGTACCGGACTCAGAAAAGATGAGTTTGTGACGGATTGTTCCGATATTGACGATATTATTATTTTTCGCGAAGATGGGACTTTCCTCGTTACCAAAGTGGCATCGAAGGTCTTTGTGGGAAAAAATATTCTGTTTCTTGATGTTTTTAAAAAAAATGACAACCGTACCATTTATAATATGGTTTACCGCGATGGCCGCCAGGGGAAATATTATGTGAAACGTTTTGCCGTTAAAGGGATTACCCGTGATAAAGAGTATGTTCTTACCCGCGGAACCGATGGCTCCAAAGTGATTTATTTCTCAGCCAACCCTAATGGCGAAGCGGAAGTTATTCGTGTTAACCTGCGGCCAAAACCGAAAATGAAAAGAACACATTTCGATTTTGATTTTAAGGAATTGGCCATCAAGGGCCGTTCATCACGGGGAAACATTCTGAGTAAAGCGCCTATCCGTAATGTCGTGAAACGTGAAGAGGGAGTTTCCACCTTGGGGGCTTTGGATATTTGGTATGACGATACTGTCAGACGCTTAAATACAGAAGAAAGGGGCATTTATCTGGGCGCTTTTAAAGGAGAAGACAGAATCTTCGTTATCATGTCCTCCGGCGAATTTAAACTTACCGGATTCGATCTTGCCACACATTTTGCTGATGACATGATGTTGATTGAGAAATTCAATCCGGAAAAAATTATTACAGCAGTTTATCTCGATGGTGCTCAGGACAGATATTATGTGAAGCGTTTTGGAATTGACAGCAACACGCCATCGGATAAAAAATATCTTTTTATTTCAGAAGCCAAAGGCTCAAAGCTGGTGCTTTATTCTATGGATTATCTGCCACGGCTGGAGATGCATTTGAAAATAAAAGACAGCAAGAACGTGGAATCGGAGGTGGTGGCACTGGCCGATTTTATTGGCGTAAAAAGCTACAGGGCAAAAGGAAAGCGACTTTCAAACAAGGAACTGAAAAAAATAAAACTGCTTACACCATTACCATACGAGCCTGCTGAAAAAAAGGAAGACATCGAAATGGAAGAGTTGGATGATGAAGTAAATCGGGAGGAGAAACAGGACGACAGCGCAGGGGGCTCCAAAACCGATGAAGAAGAAAATTCCGTAAAGGGTCAAGATACTTTTGATAACAAGTCAGGGGAGGATGAAATCCAACTGGAGCTTTTCTGACTATTGTATTTTAATACCATAACCTTTCTTAAATTTTCCCAAAATATGCACGGTTAACCGTGGCATATCCCTATATTTGCAATGAATAAATAAATTATGGTTATGACAAACAATAATATTCTCAATGTGGCTCCCGGCGTAAAATGGGTGGGTATTTTGGATTATGATTTAGTTACATTTGACGTGGTTATGTCCACAGATTATGGTTCTACCTACAATTCCTATTTTATTGATGCAGAGAAAAAAGCAATTATTGATACTTCTAAGGCAACATTTTGGGATGATTATGAAAAGAAAATAAGGGCAGTAACCAATCCGGCTGACATTGAGTATATTATCATGAGCCATACCGAACCCGATCACTCCGGTAATTTGAAACGGTTGCTTGAAATTGCGCCCAAAGCCAAAGTTGTGGCAACTTCTGTAGGTATTCGCTATTTGAAGGATATGCTGGATTGTGATTTTGAATCCATTGCCGTGAAGGATGGTCACACGCTTGATTTAGGGAATAAGCATCTGCGTTTTATCTCCGCACCCAACCTGCACTGGCCTGATACCATGTACACCTATCTTGAAGAAGATAAACTACTGTTTACCTGCGATTCGTTTGGATGTCATTTTGCCGATGAGCGGATGTTTGATGATAAAGTAGATGATTTCGATGTCTCGTTTCGTTATTATTTTGATGTGATTATCAAACCTTTTAGTAAATTTATGCTGAAAGCAATCGATAAGATCGATAAACTCGAAATTGATACTATTTGTCCTGGTCATGGCCCTATTTTGCGTAAAAACTGGAAACATTACGTGGAAATGACCCGTTTTTGGTCAGAGAAATTTATGGAACAGCCCGTAGTAAATAAGGTATTTATTCCCTATGTTTCGGCTTATGCTAATACAAAAGCCATTGCCGCACAGATTGCTAAAGGAATTCATTCAGCAGGTAATTTTGAGGTGGAGCTTTTGGATATTGAACATGCACATCTCGGTGAGTTGGAAATGAAACTTACGCAATGTAATGCCGTTATTGTCGGAAGTCCGACCATCAACCAAAATATTCTTCTGCCAATTTACAGGTTGTTTGCCGTAATGAATCCCTATCGTGATCATGGAAAACTGGCAGGTAGTTTTGGCTCCTATGGCTGGAGCGGAGAAAATAAAAAAATGCTGGAGATGAACCTTACAGCATTGAAATTCAAATATTTTGGCGAAGGCGTATTCATAAAGTTTTCTCCTTCTGCAGATGAATTAAGCACTGCTTATGATTACGGTGTTGCTTTTGGAAAGCAATTGTCGGGAGACTGATTGCGGCACAGATTTTGTTACTTTTATGCAAAATATTAATTTTTAGCCAATGAAAACCAAAAACTATTCAATAAGGATTTTGCTAACAACAGCCTTGTTGCTGTTGGGTTTGGTTTCCATGGGACAGTCGGAGCGGAAACTGGCCAAAGAATTTGTAGCACAGGCTTCAAATATAAATGTTAAGGTAACGCCACCTCTTTTTTTATATAAATATAACCTGAAGACAGGCATCTTAGACAGTATTAATTATCAAAATAAACGAGAGAAAGATTCTATTCTCTGGGTACATTCCCGTTTTATTCAGCATATTGCCGATTCGGTCTTTATCCGCGACTTCATGAAGGGTTACACCAGCGAGCTGAAAAAATATGGCCTGCATCTGTTTCCTGAAAAGGTGCAGGGAAAAAATGTTTACACGGTGAACATTCCTCAGATTGAGTTGGAAGAGCAATATTATTTTTTTTCTGATACGGCCTATTATAATAATGAGATTTATGTGCATAGCCAATACCTGAACGCTCTAGATGTCAGTTCCTGGTTTTCAATCCACGGGCCGTTGGTACCCACCAAGTCGGGAAAAGTATTGTTTGCTGAAAATTTACTTACCGACAATATTAATGGACATTTTGCTATAGATCCTTATTCGGGGGAAATAAGATACCTCTTTAAGATGGATAGTCTTACGGTGAAAAAGATATATACTTATGCGCAAAACCTTGGCCGTACTTATGCTGGTTATACTTTCGATTATCTGCTGAATAAATTTCTGGATAAATATACGCCAGCCTCACACCGGACAAAGCGTTACTGGCGGTATGACCCTTACCACAAGAAATTCTTCTTCGCGGTCGATGATCGTTTTGTCCCCTTACACAATAACCGGTAAACCGGGATTATGTCCCTAAAATTTCCTACTTTTACCCGGTATGAATGAGATTCTGATATACGTGCCCAAAATAACCAATCGCGTGCGTTATGTTTTTCGGCTGGTCTTTAAAGATTTGTTGAAAGTATCTTACGAGATAACTAATGACCTGGACGCATTTCAAAGTGCGGATAAGCCCAAAATGATGTACGGGATGAAGGCGCATACCGATGATATTTTTTTCAAAGCCTCCGGTTTGCTTTTTGAGAAAGGCGTACACAGCCTGGAGTATAATACTTTTAATTATAAAGGGGATAAGGCTATTTTTCAAATCTATGATGAGGATGCCATTTTACCTTTTGATGTCTTCTCGGCCATGTTTTTTCTGGTTTCGCGTTATGAGGAGTATTTGCCGTTTGTTCGGGATAGCCATGCAAGATTTGCCGCTCCTTTAAGTGTGAGCAGCCAGTGGGGAATCTTGGAAAAACCCATGGTGAATATTTGGACGTTGGAGGTTAAGCAGATTATTCTTGACCGATACCCGGAGTTTGTTTTTCCACAGAAACGGTTCCGGTTTGTTCCTACTTACGATATTGACTCAGCCTGGGCCTATTCACAAAAGGGATGGCTCCGGTCTTTAGGCGGTTTTTATATTGCGGTTAAAACGCTTGATTTTAAGGAATTTGGGGATAGAGCAAAAGTACTGATGGGGAAGATAAAAGATCCTTTTGATACATTTGATTTACAGCGAGAATACCAGAAGAAATATAATCTTTATCCTGTTTATTTTATTCTCTTTGGCATGTACGGACGGTTCGATAAAAATATTAATTTTAGGAATGGAAGATTCAGGCGTTTGGTAAAATGGCTGGCCGATTATGCCGAAGTTGGATTACATCCCAGTTATAACACGGTTGAAAACCCTGAATTGCTCAAAGAGGAACTGGTGAGCCTGGAAGACCTTCTTAAGACGGATATTACCCGTAGCAGACAGCATTTCCTACGCCTTAATTTGCCCGATACTTATCAAAACCTGATTGAGAATGATATTAAGGACGATTATACCATGGGCTTTGCCGCTTTACCCGGATTCAGGGCCGGAATTTGTGATACTTATCGTTTTTTTGACCTGGAATTGGATGTGGAAACGAAATTGCGGCTGCATCCTTTTGCCGTTATGGACGGAACACTACGCGATTATCTGAATCTGACACCAGAAGATGCCATCAATAAGATTAAGAAACTTATCACCGAAGTGAGGAAGGTAAATGGTACATTTATCTCCTTATGGCATAACGAGTCGCTAAGCGATGAAAAACGCTGGACAGGGTGGCGACGGGTATATGAAGCTTTGCTTGAAGAAGCAACCAAACCTTAAATTGTACGCCATTGATTCGCCATTTACTACATGATGAAATTGATAAAGATAAATGGAACGCGTGTATCCGCCAGGCATTTAACGGGAATATATACGCGTTGAGCTGGTATCTCGATGTGGTGCATCGGGGATGGGAAGCGTTGGTTGAAGATGATTACGTACGTATTATGCCGCTTACAGGCAACAAAAAGTATGGTATTAATTATCTGTTTCAGCCGTTTTTTACGCAACAACTGGGTGTCTTTTCTACTAAAATTTTAACCAGAGATATTCTCAATGCTTTCATTGTTGCAATACCCAAAAAATATCGTTTCGCGCAAATTAACCTGAATATTCACAACCAGCCTTATCCCGGAAATTATCGGCTGATTGCAAATAAAAGTTATCTGCTGGATTTAATTCCAGAATATCCTAAATTGTCTGCCGGATATGCCGGCAATACAAAGCGAAATTTGAAAAAAGCACGGTCTTCGGGGTTAACATTATTGAAGGGGATGGAGCCGGCTTTGCTCACCGATATGTTCAGGCAAAATAAAGGACGTGAGGTGAAACACTGGCAGGATGAACATTACCAACGCTTACAGCAATTGATGTTTAAGGCCATGTTTAAAGGCATGGGGCTAATGTATGGCGTTTATACCGAGCATAATGACCTTTGTGCAGGTGCCTTTTTTCTTAAAGACCATAAGCATTTGATTTTTCTGTTTTCGGCTACAACACAGGAAGCACGAAAAAATGGTGCCATGACGTTTTTATTGGATGCAGTGATAAAAGAATTTTCGGAAACAGCGTTGGTTCTTGATTTTGAAGGCTCTAACAATGCAAATCTGGCACGCTTTTATCAGGGATTCGGTTCACAGGAAGTGACTTTTTATCGGCTGGAAATCAACAGGTTCCCATTCCCTGTTAACCGGATTGTTCAGCTTTTGGCGGGGAGATAATGTGTGGGCAATGCAATAGCTGAAAGTGCCTGGTCAAAAGGATAAAAAGTATTCTGTAATTTTATCATTTCCTGCATTTTTTCCTTTATCTTTGTCTAAAACTAATATCTATGGTTAGAGAATTAGGGAAAACCGACTCCGTTTTTAATCAGTTTCTTTCTGAGATCAGGGATGTTCAAATTCAACAGGATCGTATGCGCTTTAGGCGAAACCTGGAACGTATGGGTGAAATTTTTGCGTATGAGATAAGCAAAGAAATGCCTTTTAAACAGAAAGATGTTGTAACCCCTCTGGGAATAGCGCATATGCATGTGATGAAACAACAGCCTCTGCTGGCTACCATCCTGCGGGCCGGCATTCCTTTGCATCAGGGCATGCTGAATTTTTTTGATAATGCAGATAATGCTTTTGTTTCTGCCTATCGTAAATATGATGCTGATGAAGATTTTGTGATAAAGCTGGAATACGTATCTTCGCCGTCAACGAAGTCTCGTATTTTGATTGTCAGTGATCCTATGCTGGCAACGGGAGGCTCGTTGAAAGCGGCCATTAAAGGTTTGCTTGAGAAAGGAATGCCAAAAGAGATTCACATTGTGTCTGTACTGGCCAGCAACGAAGGAATCGAATTTCTGAAAAAGACATTCTCAAAATATAAATTAAAAATATGGACAGGAGCCATCGACGATGAACTGACAGCCAAGGCCTATATTGTACCTGGCCTGGGTGATGCCGGAGATTTGGCTTATGGTAAAAAAGAAGACTAACGTTGAGTAATTTAAAACTTATCAGGGAAAATATTCGTATTTCCCTCAATTCTATCAGGAGCCATTTGGTACGCACTATTCTTACTGTGGCTATCATTGCTTTTGGCATTATGGCCTTGGTGGGAATTCTGACTGCTATTGATTCGGTGGAATATTATCTGACGCAGAATTTTGCCATGATGGGTTCCAACACATTCAATATCAGGAATCGTTCCCTGCGTGTCCGAATTGGCCATCGCCGCAACCGCGCAGAGTCGTATGCAATTATTACTTACAGGCAGGCCATGGCTTTTAAAAACAGATACCGGTTCCCTGCCGTAACTTCCGTAAGCATAGTCGGAACGGGAATGGCTACAATAAAATATAAATCGCTGAAGACAAACCCTAATGTGCAATTAACAGGTGTTGATGAGAATTACCTGGCTACCGCTGGTCTGGAATTGGATAGAGGCCGGAATTTTCAACCATCGGAAGTTGTAGATGGTAATCATTTGGTTATTCTGGGTAGTGAAGTGGTGAAGAAACTTTTTAAAAACAATGAAAATCCTATCGGAAAAATTGTTTCCATTGGGCCGGGTATGTATCGGGTTATAGGTACGTTACATGAAAAGGGTTCCAGCCTGGGCTTTACCGGCGATCGTGCCTGCTTTTTACCATTGAATAATGTGCGCCAGTATTTCTCTCGTCCCAATATGAACTATACCATAAGTATTATGGTAAACCACCCCGGCCAAATGGAGGCTGCTATTGGGCAGGCCACCGGATTGTTCCGGCAGATTCGCAAAGACAGGCTGGGGCAGGAGGATTCATTTTCCATTGTAAAAAGTGATAAAATTGCCAATATGCTCATTGGCCTTACCGGAAGTGTTACAATTGGTGCTACTGTAATTGGCCTGATTACTTTGTTTGGTGCTGCTATTGGGCTCATGAATATTATGCTGGTTTCGGTAACTGAAAGGACGCGCGAGATTGGTATTCGTATGGCCATTGGTGCGCGCAGGCAAACTATCCGTAACCAATTTTTGTTTGAAGCCATTGTTATTGCACAGATTGGTGGCGTTCTCGGCATAGTGCTGGGCGTTATCATGGGAAATATCATTTCTCTTGTTACCGGAAGTACCTTTATCATTCCATGGGAGTGGGTTATTGGAGGTGTCTTGCTGACTTTTGTTGTAGCCCTTGTATCCGGAATCATTCCTGCCAACAAAGCGGCCCGTACCAACCCCATCGAATCCTTACGCTACGAATAGTAACCGCTAAACTGATTTCTATTTCTCTTTTTACACGATTTTCCTATTCGTATTTGAAAAATTTCCACAGATATTCTGTTACAGAAATTACGTGAAATTTCATTTTACGGTCGTTTGCCTAAGGTATTATTTTCACCATGCTGTATTCGACTGTATATTTTATAGAATTCTCACACCCCAATAAAAATTTGCTGAATAGTTTGATGTGCTCTCGTGGGGAAGGACCCAATCAGAATTTTAAACTTGTGATCCAAGGGAAGCTTTGCCTGGAAAAAAATTTAATTGGTAGGAGAGTGGGTGTGTCCACAAAGATATGCAAGAGTATTAAATTTGTTTTTCAATGTAATGATTTGGTGTTTTTATTGGACATTCATCAAATACAATAGTCACATTTTACAATGTAATATTGTATACCCTATAAAATATACTATTGTGAACAACTCATCTTACAGTTTAAAATTGTAATTAGTAAAGCTGTAACTAATTGATATACGGAGGAATATACTATTGTAAATTAAGGACAACTCTCTTTACAGTAATATACAATTGTAACTTTATGTTTGTAATTTATATGAATGAAGGTAATTAAACGATTACCAATTATTTAGGTGTTGAATACTATAAAATAGTCGAATTATTATTCATGAAACCAATAGAAATGAGCATAACCGGGTTAACTAATATAATTTACTATATTGTAATCATATATGAGAAATATTATAGAATTTACTCTAAAGAATAAGGTATTCACAAATGTACACTTGTATTGTTTTGGGATTAAGTTGTTATTGTTAACCGTTTTTAGTACATTTGTAAACTAAATCAAAACAAATGGTAGGGCGTATAAAAGCCATCATGGCACATTATCAATTGCGGGCGGCACAATTTTCTGATAATATAGGCATGCAGCGTTCGGCAGTTTCGCATGTTTTATCCGGTCGCAACAAACC
>WFNG01000056.1 GCA_015488735.1 Bacteroidales bacterium
AATTCCAAAGGGCTGAATACCTCTGCCGTGCTGGGATTTGCCAACACCTTGTTAGAGATATTAAAAAATGAAAAGCCCACCCACCTCGGCGTAGCTTTCGACACCATGGCACCCACGCAACGGCACGAGGATTTTGCCGCGTACAAAGCCAACCGCGAGAAAATGCCCGAAGACCTTGCTGCCTCCATTCCGTATGTGAAAGAGCTGCTTGACGCGATGAACATTCCCGTGCTTTTTGTGGATGGCTACGAAGCCGATGATGTGATTGGAACCCTGGCAAAAGAAGCCGAAAAGCAGGGATTCGAGACTTTCATGATGACACCCGACAAGGATTTCGGACAGCTGGTTTCGGATAATATTTACATGTACAAACCGGCCCGTGGCGGGAAAAATGCAGAAAAATGGGGACCAAAAGAGGTGTGTACACGGTACGGCATCGAACGTCCTGAACAGTTTATTGACATCCTCGGACTCTGGGGCGATGCCGTGGACAATATTCCGGGTGTTCCGGGAATTGGAGAGAAGACGGCTGCCAAACTGATTGCGCAATTCGGCTCCATCGAAAACCTGCTGAAAAACACAGTTCATCTAAAAGGAAAACTGCGTGAGAACCTGGAGAAATATGCCGATCAGGCCATCATCTCCAAACAGCTCGCTACCATTTTGCTGGATGCTCCCATAGCGCTAAAAGAAGAAAAATTGCGGGTGGGTAACCCCAACCGGGAAGCGCTGAAAAAGCTTTTTGAAGAATTGGAATTCCGCACTTTTGCCAAGCGTTTTTTCACCTGGCTTTCGTTACAGCAACCGGAAGGAGAATATGAACAGGGAGAGCTTTTTACCGAACCCAAAGAAGAAGAGATAAAAACCATCCACAACACGGCACATCAATATCATCTGGTGGATACAACTGAAGAAGCCGAAGCTTTGGCCAAAGCGCTCAAAAGTCAGCCTTCGTTTTGCTTTGACACGGAAACCACGGGGCTTGATCCCAACAATGCCGAGCTGGTGGGCATCTCCTTTGCCTGGAAAGCACGGGAAGCCTGGTACATGCCGCTCTCCGAAAATTATCATAAAGCAACGCAGCAACTCGCTGTTTTTAAAGGTGTTCTTGAAGATGAAAAAATTGAAAAAACCGGCCAGAACATAAAATTTGATATTTCTGTTTTGCGCTGGTATGACATCGTGGTGAAAGGGAAATTTTTTGACACCATGATTGCCCATTACCTGCTGGAACCCGACAAAAGACACAACATGGATGCACTGGCCGAGACTTACCTGCATTACAAGCCTGTTCCCATTGAGGAGCTTATCGGGAAAAAAGGAAAGAACCAGCGCAGTATGCGCACGGTAGCACTGGATGAAATCAAAGAATATGCCGCCGAAGATGCCGACATAACGTTGCAGCTCCGGGAAGTTTTTGAGCCGAAGCTGAAAGAAACCGGTACGGAAAAGCTTTTTTATGAAACAGAGATGCCGCTGGTACCGGTGCTGGCCGCCATGGAAGCCGAAGGAGTAAAATTAGATACGCAAACACTGGCGAAATTTGGTGAGGAACTGGCAGCAGAGATCATGGGGATGGAAAAAGAAATTTACGAGATGGCCGGAACAGAATTCAATATTGCTTCACCAAAACAACTCGGAGAAGTTTTGTTTGAACGGTTGCAACTTTCCAGCAAACCCAAGAAAACCAAAACCGGCCAATATTCCACGGGCGAAGAGGTGCTTACCAAGCTGGCTTACCGGCATCCCATAGTGGAGAAAATTCTGGAATACCGTTCGCTTACCAAACTCAAATCTACTTACGTGGATGCGCTGCCCAAGTTGGTGAAAGAACGCGATGGCCGTATCCACACATCGTATAACCAGGCAGTTGCTGCCACCGGACGGCTCAGCTCCAACAATCCCAACCTGCAAAATATCCCCATCCGGACGGCACGGGGACGTGAGATACGAAAAGCTTTTATCCCGCGAAACAAGGAGTACGTCCTGCTGGCTGCCGATTACTCACAGATTGAGTTACGCATCATTGCCCACCTAAGCAGGGATGAAGCCATGATGGAAGCTTTCCGGGAAGGGTTGGACGTGCACACGGCCACAGCTTCGCGTGTTTATGGCGTTCCGGTGGATCAGGTCTCCAAAGACATGCGCCGCCATGCTAAAACGGTGAACTTCGGCATTATTTACGGCATCTCTGCCTTCGGACTTTCCGAAAGGCTGAAAATCCCGCGTCGTGAAGCCGCGGAAATCATTCAAAACTATTTCGGGAAATATCCCGGCATTCACCAGTACATGGAGAAAACCATTGAATTTGCCCGCGAGCACGGTTACGTGGAAACCATCCTCGGGCGACGGCGATATCTCAGCGACATCCGCTCGGCCAACGGTGTGGTACGTGCTTATGCCGAGCGAAATGCCATCAACGCACCCATTCAGGGTTCCTCGGCCGACATGATTAAGATTGCCATGATCCGGATTTTCGATGAGATGCAACGACGCAACATGAAATCAAAAATGATTTTACAGGTGCATGATGAACTGGTCTTCGACACGTACAAAGAGGAAGTGGAAGCATTAAAACTGCTGGTGGACGACAAGATGAAAAATGCACTGACATTGGATGTGCCGGTGGTGGTGGACATTAACACGGGAAACAACTGGCTGGAAGCACACTAAAAATAAACCCATCATATTCTGAATACAAAAATCCATTTTTTTATCTCCTGTTTATTTCGGGATTGCGAAGAAATAATCCCATAGCTTTACTAATTTTGCAGTACAAAAACGTTGTGACATGGAAAACAAGCTCAAAATATACAACACGCTTTCGCGTAAAAAAGAACTTTTTCAACCCATCAACCCGCCACACGTGGGCATGTATGTCTGTGGGCCGACTGTTTACGGCGATGCCCATTTGGGTCATGCCCGTCCGGGAATCACTTTTGACATTGTTTTCCGTTACCTGCGCCATCTCGGCTACAAAGTACGTTATGTCCGTAACATCACCGATGTGGGCCATTTGGTGAATGATGCCGATGCCGGAGAAGATAAAATCCAGAAAAAAGCACGTTTGGAGCAGCTGGAGCCTATGGAGGTGGTGAAGTTTTATACCGACCGTTACCACGAAAACATGCAGCAACTCAACACATTGCCCCCCAGTATTGAACCCACAGCTTCCGGTCATATCATCGAGCAAATAGAGCTGGTAAAGAAGATTTTGAAAAACGGCTATGCTTACGAGTCGGATGGCTCACTTTACTTCGATGTGGAAAAATACAACAAAGATTACAAGTATGGGAAGCTTTCCGGAAGGCGTATTGAAGAGCTGATGCAAAATACCCGTGAGCTGGCGGGACAGGAAGAAAAACACAACGCTTTCGATTTTGCCCTTTGGAAAAAAGCTGATCCCAAACACATCATGCACTGGCCATCGCCCTGGAGCGAAGGCTACCCCGGATGGCATTTGGAATGCTCAGCCATGGGTGCCAAATACCTTGGTGAGACATTCGACATCCACGGAGGTGGTATGGACTTGCTTTTCCCCCATCACGAATCGGAAATTGCCCAGGCCAATGCCGCCACAGGCCACGATCCGGTGAAGTACTGGATGCACAACAACATGATCACCATCAACGGGCAGAAAATGGGGAAATCGCTGAACAACTTTATCACGCTTAATGAGTTCTTTTCCGGAAAACACAAAGCGCTGGATCAGGCTTACAACCCCATGACCATACGTTTTTTTATCCTGCAGGCACATTACCGCAGCACACTCGATTTCTCTACCGATGCCATGAAAGCCGCCGAAAAAGGAATGCACAAACTTTTCGATGCCTTCTATCTCCTGGATGAGCTGAAACCATCAGAAAAATCCTCTGTTGATATAAAAGCCATCGAGGCAAAATGCTATGATGCCATGAACGATGACTTCAACACGCCCATGGTGATTGCGCATTTGTTCGATCTGGCACATATCCTAAACCAAGTTGACAGCGGCACGGAAAGCCTCACGAAAGCCGATATTGAGGAAACAAAAGCTTTCTTTTCCACCTTCCTCTTTGACCTGCTGGGGCTGAAAGACGAAAAGGAAAAAGATGACAGCGAACTCATCGATTACCTGATGAAAACTATTCTTGGCATCCGGCAGGAAGCCAAAACCAAAAAGGACTATGCGACATCCGATTTGATCCGCGACGAATTAGCAAAAATGAACATCCAGATTAAAGACACCAAAGAAGGGGCAAAATGGAGCTTTAAATAAGGATTTCTATTAACCTGATTTCAGATGAGAATTATTTTTGTTTAAGTTCGGATTAAAAAGCTCTTTTATACTAAAATAACCGGTATAAAATACTTTATTTTATCCCCTATCTTTACGCTGAAAAACAAATCCCAATGATAGGCATACACACAAGCAAAAAAAGGTTTATTCTGGCGCTCAGCATCTTTTTGGTGCTCCTCGCCTTTTATCCTTTCCAAAAGCCGCAACCCATCCGCTATGTGGACCGGGCAACCGGGCAAATAAAAACCGAACAGGTGGAAGCCGGTGGATGGCTCTTCTGGCTGTACAACAACCCCGTGGGAGAGCTTTCGCTACAGGCTGTTATCAAACGGAAATTTGCTTCCGAATGGTACGGAAAGCGGATGGATAAATCCGCATCGGTCAGCAAAATAGAACCCTTTATCCATAAGTATCATATCAACATGGGTGATTTTCAAAAGAAAGAATACACCTCTTTCAACGATTTCTTTATCCGGAAATTAAAACCGGGAGCAAGAAAGATTGACACCAATAAAAATGTGGTTATTTCACCTGGTGACGGAAAAATACAAGCCTGGGAAAATATTGGATATCAGTATTTTATTGTCAAAGGCTACCGCATGAACCTGCATAATTTTCTACAAAACGATTCGCTGGCACATGTTTATACAAATGGAAGTCTGGTACTTCTGCGGTTGTGTCCGTATGATTACCATCGCTTTCATTTTCCCCTGAGCGGAATGCTTTCGCCTGTTGTAAAAATCAAAGGAGACTATTATTCCGTTAATCCCATAGCACTCCGGCAGGATATCCGGATATTTTGTGAAAACAAACGGGAATATCAAATCATCTCTTCCAAAAAATTTGGCCCTGTATTGATGTCGGAAATTGGTGCCACTTTCGTGGGAAGCATCATCCAGGACCATCGTGGAGACACGGCGGTAAAAGGAGAAGAAGCCGGATATTTTAAATTTGGCGGTTCTTCGATCATCCTGCTTTTCAAAAAAGGAAAAGTCAACATTGATAGTGATTTACTGAGAAATACCCGCAACCATCTGGAAACGCAAGTCAGAATGGGAGAGCATATTGCTGTGGCAAAATAATTTTTCCCCTTCAACACATGTCTCCTTGAACAACTGGTTCAAGTGTCCTGAACAACTGGTTCAAGCGTCCTGAACAACTGGTTCAAGCGTCCGCTTGGACCATTTATTCCAACGGAAAAATTTTCTTCTCCTTCAGATAATCCAGTACCTTTTCCGCATTGGTTTCATTTTCTTCGGGTTTGAAAGTCATCTGTGGTTTTTCCGGAACCTCATAAGGCATATCCACCCCCGGAATGTGCCGTACTTCCCCTTTTTCGTACCGTTGGTACAAGTCGCCATCTGCATGGCTTTTACAGTATTCAATACCGGCATCCATATAAATCAAATGGAAACGCTCCGGTCCGATAATTTCAGCCACTTGTTTGCGAATGTTTTCGTCGGGCGAGGCAAATGAGCAGATGGTAATGATGCCCTGGTCGTTCAGGATGCGGGCAATGTGGGCCACACGGCGCAGGTGTTCGGCGCGGTCGGCCGGATCGAAATCCAGCTCACGCGACAATCCCGACCGCAGCGATTTGCCATCCAACACCACCACGGTAGCGCCCGAGCCGATGAGTTCTTTTTCCAGCACAAAAGCGAGTTCGTTTTTACCGCTGCCGTAAAGACCGGTAATCCACAGAGTGGTTCCTTTTTGGTTGTAATGCTTTTCACGTTCTTCACAGCTTACAAGACTGCGCCCTTCCGAAATCAGGTGCTTGTCGTTATCTGTAATGCGTGTAGGCAATGCATCGCTGCTCAGCTTGTCCAGTATCATCCCCACGGCCACCGTGTTGTGCGTGATGGGGTCGATGAGGATAAAAGCGCCCGTCTGCCGGTTCTTTTTGTAAGCATCAAAAAAGAGCGGTTCCGTAGTGGTCATAATTACCCGCCCGATTTCGTTCAGCTCAAAATGATCGATTTCCTGGTGTTCCAGCGTGTTCACATCCACACGGTAACGGATTTGGTCTATTTTGGCTTTGGTGTTGTGCGTGTTGTGTTTTATGTAAAACTGTGTGTAAGGGTTCATGGGTTTTTCATCCATCCACACCAGCATAGCTTCAAAATGGCGGCTCACCTGCGGCAGATTATCCGGATGTACCAGCATGTTGCCGCGCGAAATGTCAATTTCGTCTTCCAGCGTGAGGCTAATGCTCTGCGGCGGAAAAGCGTATTCAAGGTCGCCATCGTAGGTGGTTATGCTTTTTATTCTGGACTTTTTCCCCGAAGGCAAGACCATAATTTCATCGCCTTTGTGCACGACGCCCGAGGCCATTTTGCCGGCAAAGCCACGGTATTTCAGGTCGGGACGGATGACGTACTGCACCGGATAACGGAAATCCTCAAAGTTGCGGTCGCTGCTCACGTGTACCGTCTCCAGAAACTCCAGCATGCTTTTCCCGTGATACCAGGGCATTTTGTCCGAAAGATCCACCACGTTATCGCCTTTTAAAGCCGAAAGAGGGATAAACGTTACATCCGGAACATCCAATTGCGTGATAAATTTTTTGTAATCTTCCACAATTTGGTCAAAGACTTCCTCTTTGTAACCCACCAAATCCATTTTGTTGACGGCCAGCACCACATGTTTTATGCCCAACAGTGAAGCCAGAAAAGTATGCCGCTTGGTCTGGGTGATGACCCCTTTGCGGGCATCGGCCAGTAAAATGGCCAGGTTGGCCGTGGAGCCTCCGGTAATCATGTTGCGGGTGTACTGCTCATGCCCCGGAGTATCGGCAATGATAAACTTCCGTTTGGCCGTGGAGAAATAACGGTAGGCCACATCGATGGTAATGCCCTGTTCGCGTTCTGCTTTCAGTCCGTCCAGTAGCAGGGCGTAGTCGATTTCTTCGCCGGCATGCCCCACGCGCTTGCTGTCGCGTTTCAAAGCCGTCAGCTGGTCTTCGTACAGTTTTTTACTGTCGAAAAGCAGCCTTCCGATGAGAGTTGACTTACCGTCATCCACCGAGCCGGCAGTAAGCAATCGTAATAAATCTTTTTTCTGATCCTGGTCGAGAAATTCTTTTATATCCATGGTGTTGTTTGTTCAATTTTTATCGGCCAACAGCCGAAGAAAGCGAGGCAAAAGTACGATAAAATAGGTTTTTTTTGGTGTTTATTTATGCCAAATACTTCGCCACGATGGGCATACGGCGTCCCATGCCGAAAGCTTTGCCGGAAACACGCAGCATGGGCGGTGTCTGGTAACGTTTGTACTCGTTGATGTTGACCAACCGAAGGATGCGTTTTACCAGTTTTTCGTCGTAACCGAGGGCAACAATTTCCGCCGGTCCCAGCCGTTTCTCGATGTATTGAAAAAGGATTTCATCCAAAATGTCATAATCGGGCAGAGAATCGGAATCTTTTTGATCGGGACGCAACTCTGCCGATGGCGGCTTGGAAATAATATTTTTGGGAATAATTTCCTTGTCACGGTTGATGTATCGCGCCAGTTCAAAAACACGGGTTTTATACACATCGCCCAACACGGAAAGCCCGCCGTTCATATCCCCGTAAAGGGTGCCATAGCCTACGGCTGCTTCGCTTTTATTGCTGGTATTCAGTAATATATAACCGAATTTATTGGAAAGGGCCATTAAGATAACACCGCGAATCCGCGCCTGCAGATTTTCTTCGGCAATATTGAAAGGCAGGCCTTTGAAAAAGGGTTTCAATGTATCATTAAATGTGTTGTAAGGTTTCTTAATCGGAATGGTATCGTGTGGCATTTTCAGGTTTTCCACCAGTTGCAGCGAATCACTAATGGAATGATCAGACGAAAATTCGGAAGGCAAAAGCACGTTATACACATTTTCGTTGCCCAGTGCCTCGGCAGCCAGCACGGAAGTAACTGCCGAATCGATACCTCCGGAAAGTCCGAGGATGGCTTTCGTGAATCCCAGTTTTTCAAAATAATTACGGATGCCCATCACCAGCGCATCGTGAATCAGGGCCACTTCCGAAGGCCGTTGGATTTCCGTACCTTCTGCTTTTTCTACCTCTTCCGTGTCATAAATCCGGAAATCTTCTTCAAAATAACGCATCACGTCCACCGTTTTGCTTTGGGAATTCATCACCAGCGAACCGCCGTCAAACAAAATCTCCGTTTGGGCACCCACATGGTTCACATAAAACAGTGGTAAATGGTATTTTTCAGTATTGCGGCGCAAAACGCCTTCGCGGATAGCTGCCTGCCGGTAATTAAATGGCGAAGCGGCAATGTTGATCATAATGTCCGGCGAATAAGTCATCAGCTCGTCCATGGGGTTGATGGTGTACAACGGATTTTCGTCCACATCCCAGATATCTTCGCAAATGGTCAGCGCAATTTTTCTCCCTTTAAATTCAACAACCTCAAATGTATTGTTGGGTTCAAAATAGCGGTATTCGTCAAAAATATCGTAATTGGGCAAAAGGGTCTTGTGGATGACTTTTTGCACTTTCCCTTTCCATAAAAAAGCGGCCGAATTGTACAACGGTTTTCCTTTTTTGTGCGGGTTGTAGGTGGGCACGCCCACAATGGCAGCTGTTTTTGTGCAATGGGTAGCAATTTCGTCCACCGCTTTCAGCCCTTTGTCCACAAAATCGCGAAACTCCAGAAAGTCGCGGGGCGGATAACCGGAGATGGCCAATTCGGAAAAAACAACCATGTCAGCACCTTCCTTTTCCGCCCGGTGAATGGCCGAAATAATATTCTCTTTGTTTTGCTCAAAGTTTCCAATGTGGAAATTCAGTTGAGATAATGCAATTTTCAATGTCAGCAGTTTTTCAAGATGAAACCTCTATTTTTTACAAAAATAGGCAATCGTCATCAGATACTCAAAAAGAATATGGACTCTAGAATTTATCGTAATTTCCATCAAAAGCCCGTAGAAATAAATTGTATTTTTGTTACATTGTCATTACTTGACAGTAACAAGAATTGTGTAACAATGAATTATTAACCAAACCCAAATCATCATGAAACGTTTTTTTCTCCTATTCATTTTTCTATGGCCTCTTTTTGCCATAGGCCAAACCAACATACAGCCGAAATGGTTGAGGCATCCGGCTATTTCGCCCGACGGGCAATGGATTGCCTTTGAATACAAAGGCGATATTTTCAAAGTCCCAGCCTCCGGAGGCACGGCCATTCCCATGACCATTACGCCCGATTATGAGAGCTATCCGGTATGGAGCCATAACGGAAATTACCTTGCTTTTGCTTCGGACCGGCATGGCAATTTCGATGTTTATGTTATGCCTTCGCAAGGAGGCCCTGCCAAAAGGCTGACTTACAATTCGGCGCCGGACATCCCATCCGATTTTACACCCAATGACAAAAACATCATTTTTGGAACAGCAAGGAACGATATTTATACCTCGGTCAGGTTCCCGATTCCTTTTTTATTCATGAAATTATACAGCGTTCCCGTGAAAGGGGGACGTTCTATCATGATCAATTCAGCCGGAACGGAATATGCCCATTTTAACAAAAATGGCAGTGAGATTATTTTTCAGGACAGGAAAGGTTATGAAAGTGAACAACGAAAACACGAAAGGGCATCAGTAACACGGGATATCTGGACCTATAATTTTAAAACGAAAAAATACACAAAACTGACCCATTTTAACGGGGACGACCTTGAACCGGTTTGGGGCAAAGACGGCACCTATTATTATTTGAGCGAGCAAAACGAAAATGACCTGAATGTTTTCCGGGCTTCTCTTGCCCATCCTGACAAGCCGGTACAATTGACACATTACAAAAGAAATCCCGTCCGCGGGCTCAGTCGTGCAAAAACAGGCACCTTATGTTTTACGCATGATGGTGAAATTTATACGCTTGTTCCCGGTCAGCAGCCCAAACAGGTGCCCATTACCATTCGGGCAGATTTTGCTGAAAAGATCACGAAAACGCTTCCTGTTGCCAACAAACAAATCAGTGAAATGAGTTTGTCACCCAACGGAAAAGAGGTGGCGTTTGTGTACCGGGGCGATATTTTTGTTACTTCTGCCGATGGCCATATCACCAAGAGGCTGACAAGTACCCCTTACCAGGAGCGGATGATCGAATTTAGCCCGAACGGACGGTCTATTATTTATTCTGTTGAGGAAAACGGTTCCTGGAATATTGACAAATTGACTATTGCCAATAAAAAAGAACCTTACTTTTACGCATCCACTATTGTGAAAAGCACACCTGTCATTGCCAATGACGAAGATGAATTTCAACCGCGTTACTCTCCGGATGGTAAAAAAATTGCCTATCTTGAAAACCGCAACATCCTGAAAGTTTACAATACGGTTACCCATAAAACTGTTACGGTGATTCCCAAGGGGGTCAATTATTCTTATTCGGATGGAGATCAATATTTTACCTGGTCGCCTGATAGCAAATGGATTCTTGCCCAATCCAATGAAGGAACATTTGTTCGGCGTGATATTGACCTTGTGAAAGCTGATGGAAGCGGTAAGCGCATTGACCTTACCCAAAGTGGATTTAGCGATTGGCGTCCCAAATGGGGCATGGGGGGCAAAATGATGATCTGGTCTTCGGGCCGCGAAGGAATGAAAAACCTCAGCCGTGGCGGCCAGAGTGATGTTTATGCCATGTTTTTCAACCAAAAAGCTTTCGACCGGTATAACCTCAGCAAAGATGATTATAACCTGCTGAAGGAAGAACAAAAGAAAGACACTGTCAAAACCAAAAAGGTTAAAAAGACACCACTGACGCTGAACCTGAAAAATCTGGACAGCCGCACCAAAAGGCTTACCATCAATTCTTCTTTGCTCAGCGATTTTGTTCTTTCCAAAGATGGGAAAAAACTTTATTACCTCGCCAAATATGAAAAGGGTTATGACCTTTGGGAAACAGAACCCAGAACGCATAAAACCAAGGTGCTGGCCCGCCTGAATGCCCGAAGTGGCGGAAGCCTGGCCATGGACAAGGCCGGGAAAAATATTTTCGTTCTGGCAGATGGCAAAATGAGCAAAGTATCCATTGCCAAAGGAAAGATAACACCATTGCCTATACGTGGCAACATCGACTGGGATCCGGCAGGTGTTCGCGCTTATATCTTCGAACATGCGTGGCAACAGGTCAGAAAAAAACTTTTTGATCCCAATTTACAGGGGGTCAACTGGAAATATTATCATAATTTCTATAAGCAGTTTCTGCCATACATCAACAACAATTATGATTTTGCCGATTTGCTGAGCGAACTGCTGGGAGAGTTGAATGTATCCCACACAGGTTGCCGTTATTATCCACAGGTAAAGAACCCGGACCGTACCGCTTTGCTGGGTATGTTGTATGATGAAACAAAAGGAGGAAACGGCCTGATTGTAAAAGTTATTATCACGGGTGGTCCGATGGACAATGCAAAAACCAAAGTAAAACCCAACGACATCCTCGAGAAAATTAACGGCGTGCAAATAACGAATAATTTTGACTGTGCTAAGTTACTGAACCACAAAGCGGGCGTGTTTACCAGACTGACATTTTATGATCCCAACACGAAAAAAAGCTGGGATGAAGTGATCAAACCCATCTCATTTGGAAAAGAACAGGCACTGATGTACAAACGTTGGATAAATATTATGCAAAATATGACAGACAGCCTGTCGCACGGACAGATAGGATACGTTCATATTAAATCAATGAATGACCAAAGTTACCGCATAATGTTTGGGAAAGTTCTTGGAAAAAATTTCAACAAAAAAGCCCTGATCGTCGGTACCCGTTTCAACGGAGGCGGATGGTTGCATGATCATCTTGTGACATTTCTGAGTGGTAAGCTTTACCTGAGGTTTGCGCCACAAGGTCATCTCCTTCCCGGAGGGGAATCCATGGACAAATGGGACAAACCCAGTTGTGTGCTCATCAGCCAGAGCAACTATTCCGATGCTTTTATTTTTCCCTATGTTTACAAAGAGCTGAAAATAGGAAAACTGATCGGAATGCCTGTCCCCGGTACGGGAACTGCTGTTTGGTGGGAACGTCAAATTGACCCGACACTGGTATTTGGCATCCCTATGATAGCCACTGAAGGTGTAGGCACGCATCATTTTACAGAAAACCATGAGCTTGAACCGGATATCAAGGTTAAGAATCCATACAACAAGATTCTGAACGGTCAAGATCCGCAACTTGAAACTGCTGTGAAAGAAATGTTAAAAGAAACTCACAAATAGAGCGTCAGGTCTTTTAAAGATAAATTGTAAAAAAGTTCGGCGCCGAGTTTGAATTTTTCT
>WFNG01000057.1 GCA_015488735.1 Bacteroidales bacterium
AAGAAGAAATGATTTGCCGTAGCCGGTAATAATTATCGATGGCAAGCGCTTATTTATCTCGTTCCAGCACATAACGCGCATCCAGTTTCAACATGGAGTCCAGCGGGATGTTTCTTTTCCGGGCTTTTTGCTTCACCAGCTTAAACCATTTCTTATCCTGTTTTATCTTTTGAATAACAGACGCCACCGATTCTTTTTTCGGGACAATGACAGAAGTTTCTGGCAACCCCAGAATAGCTCTATCATAATCAGGTGCTTTTATGAGTTTATAAAAGCGTGGCGAAGGATGAACCCTTCCAAAAGAGTTAAAATAAGCCTGCCGGGTCATGCTGTCCCCGTGGATAGAACCATAGTAATATTGCACGTTGGCAAAAGCCCCAAGCAGGACGGAGAACAGCAACAGCAACCCGAACGAATAGTTTAGCCATGCTTTGCGGGAAGAGACCCAACTTATTATTGCTGCCAGCGGTAAAGCCATAACCGGATAAATATCAATCAATTCCCTTTGCCCCAAACTGCCGCCATACCACCAGCACCACCAGGAAGAAACCACATACAGATAGACAATTAACAGCAAAAAGACAGGGAGGAAAAACTGCTTATAGTTCTTAAATAAAAAATAAATTCCGATAACAGCAAAGAACATAACCGGTGTGTAAACAAACCAGCCTTTGCGGAAGCTGAACAGCACATTGATGATTTGCGGATGCAAAAAGAAAAAACCTTCCTTCCCGTAAGAGTAATACACCCAATGTCCGGTAACTGTCTTCCAGTAAATGAATTGCGGAAGAAGAACCAGAAATCCAAGCAAAACGATGAACAAAACCTGAAGACGTTTTTGCCAAAACAGTAAGCCCTTTTCTTTCAGCCCCTGTAAATTCTTCACATCATAAAAAATAAAAAAGAGAGCTATCAACACATTGACAGGACGAATTAGCGTGAGCAATCCAATAACCAACCCGATAAATATTGTTCTCATAATCGTGCTGCGCCGATGCCATAAAATGGTCAGGTAGAGAAACACAGATACCAGAAAAAAAGAATAGACATGCGACATCCCCGGCTCAAAAGTACTGTACCAAAAAAGATTGGTTCCCAGTCCAATAGCCAAAACGGTGAGTGCCGTTATTGTTTCGCTGAAATAAAACCGCAGCACACGCGCCAGAAATATCAACCCCAGCAGAAGATAAAACAAGGCCGCCATGACAAGGGCAAAACGATAGGGAGTGGAATAGCCACCGGTATTATATCCAAGATGTCCCGCCAACGCGTTGGCAATAAAAAAGAAAGGGGAAAGCATTACGGAAACCCCCATGGTCATTTTGAAAACATATTTTCCCGTAGCCGTTTTTTTCGCCCAAAAAACAAATTTTTTGTCTCCCGTATAATGGTCTTTAAATTTTAGTGAAATATCGTGATAAATAAAAGCTGCCGGCAGATACCCGTAATAATCTATTACATCCCACTGAATTATCCTGCCGGGTGTTTTCCAGATTTTCACATTAAAATCCGACCAAATGGCTGTTACCATTACAAGGGCAATACTCAATGCAACAAAATATTTTTTCATCAATCCTTATTTATCCGGGTTAAACAATTCCACTTTTAAATCATCAAAGAAAATATCTTTTTTCCCACGATTCCATATATAAACCTCCATTTTACCCGATTTTTGCCGAACTTCGGGAATCAGATAATCCACAGTAATTTTATTCCATTGGTTTAGTTTAAGTTTTCGACTGTTTACAGGGTTATTCAAATCATAGGCATGATACTTATAAGCAACATTCCCATGCTGAAAAGTTACCACCAGCGAACAGGGTGTTTCCGATAGTTTGTAAACCGGATAAACCCAAACACTGGCCTGAATACGGGAATAATTGTTCTGTGTCAGGTCTTTAAAAGAAATGCTAAGAACAGGTGAAAACTGAAGCAGGCTGTCCATCTTCAATGAATAGTGTCCGCTGTGGGCGTATTTTCGGATATAAAATTTCCCCTTATCATCCTGCTTATTCTCAAAACCTAAAACCATGTTCAGGATTCCTCCCCGATCTGCTTTCCCTTTCTGAAAAATATAAACCGCATAATCATAACCACCCAACACCTTAAAAGGGACTTTTGGTTTAAAAACATTTAAAAGTCGCAAACCATTATCACCAAGCAGTTTGTCCAAAGGTGTTCTTCCTTCGTTGGGACCAAAATGGGCATCCCAGACAATGATGCTGCCTTCGGGAATGGCATTGGAGATTTTTTGTGTGTGCGGAATACCCTCCGAAGAATGTTGGTTGTCATAAGGGTCTATCCCCAACCGGTAAGGAATGTAACTGGAGAAATAGTAGATTTTATATTTATCCAAATCGTTTTGTTTTAAGTAATTACATGCCCGGGTTAGAATTTGTTGCGGTTTACTCATTTCGAAACCATCGCGGTGAGTTGTTGCTCCGGCATATATAATCCACAGTAGCAGCAAAGCCGAAACAGCCACTATTGTTTTTCTGTATTTTGAGAAAATATCTGCCAAAACATCGAAACCGGATAAAGCCATGATGGCTGCCAAAGGCGTAACAGCACCAATGACCCTAATGAGGCCCAGCGAATTGCCAATGCCTTTCCACCAAACAAACGAATGTGCTGCAAGGAAAAGAAGATAACTACCGGGGATAAGCAACAGAAAATAGAACCTTTGGTTCATTTGAAAACGGTCTTTTCTTATCCAAAACCACAGCCCGGCCACCAGTCCCACACAAAAAAGCCCGGCAATAGGGTATCCAAGGATACCGCCGGTCTGATCAATAAAATGAAAAAGGTTGCCATGTCCGTAAATATCCGCAGCGCCACCTTTGTAAGGCATATCGGTGATGAGCCACCAAAAGCTATGATAAAATGGTCGCCCAAGCCAGCTAATGAGAAAAAATCCGACCGTAAAAAATGGTAATGCTTTCCACTGTTTTTTCAGACTAAAAGCCAGCAGGAAAATGGGAAACAGCACGACACCTTCGGTTCTGACCAATGGCAAAAAGGAGATAACAACAGCCGACCAGAAGTATTTTCGTTGAAAAAAAAGCAATAACGATAGTATGAGCAACATGCTGAAGGTAACTTCGGTAAGTGCGGCGAACATGAGGCTGAAATAAATCGGGGTAAACAGCACAAGCAACACCACTATCCAGGCATTGTTAAGTTTGAGTTCGCGGGCCAGTTTCCAGGAAAAAAAAGCGGTAAGCAATCCCATCAGCACATTGTACATGCGGGCAAAATTCATCCCCAATTGGGCAAAAGGCGATACCAGAATCGTATAAGCCGGTTTTCCCCAGCTATCAAACAGCAACCGGGGGTATTTCCATCCCCAATACGCCATTTTAAAATGAGAAAACGGGTCGCCCCCGCCAAAACTGTTTTCCGTATTAAAAATGACAACCACAGATGCCAAAAAGAAAACCGCCAGCAATGACAGGACAAGTTTTAATTCTTTTTTATGGGCAGACCTCATCATCTTTCTTTTTATCTCCAATATTTCCATCCTCAAGTTAGCCGGACAGGGAACAAGGACTCCTATTTTGTCCGGTTATTGTGGATTATTTAAAAGCTCTTCTGTCGAAAGTATTGTATCTCAGCACACAATAAATGGCGTGAAAGCCATCGCGCCAGTCAATCTTTTTCCCTTCATCGTAAGTCCGGCCATAATAGGATACACCCACTTCATAGATTCTAACTTTAGGGATTCTGGAAATTTTTGCCGTTACTTCAGGCTCAAAACCAAAACGGTTCTCCTTCAGCAACAAAGATTTGAGCATATCGGCACGAAACAGTTTGTATCCTGTTTCCATATCCGTGAGGTTCAGGTTAGTGAACATATTGGAGAGGGTTGTCAGCAACTTGTTTCCAATGGAGTGCCAGAAAAACAGAATGCGATGCGGCTCGCCACCCATAAAGCGCGAACCGTAAACCACATCGGCAAAGCCATCCAGTACCGGCTGCAACAGCGCATTATATTCCACCGGATTATATTCGGTATCCGCATCCTGAATAACAATAAAGTCGCCGGTAGCTTCTTCAATACCCCGATGTATGGCTGCTCCTTTTCCCTGATTATTATCCAGTCTGATGATTTTAATATTTCCGGCATGATGGCTCTTAATAAAGGCATTCACTTGTTCGGCAGTAGTGTCTTTCGACGCGTCATCCACCACAATAACCTCTTTTTGTACTTTATGAATCAATTGAACGGAAATTATTTTTTCCAAAATAATTTGAATGGTATCGGCTTCGTTGAAAGCAGGAATGATAATGGTTAATGTTTGCGACATAGACAAAAAAAGATTTAAAAAAACAAAAATAGTAAAAATACACTGCTCTTTTTTCTCTGAAAAAACAGCATTCAATTGCTTACGCAAGTTGTTGAAAAGTTAAGATTTAGTGATGCTCCAAAAATTCTATTTGAAAACTCATCAAAACATTAGGTTGTTTCTCTTCCGAAAAGAGTCTTACAGTAATAATCCTCTCTTTGCCATCGGCCAGAGGCTTAAATTCATAATTGAATGTGCCTTTTTGCCATTGTCCAAGTTCTTTTCCGGCAAAATGAATTAAATACGGGTCGTACCAGTAATCTGTTTTGCCGGTGGCGGCATCCACTATACGTACAATAATTTTCGCATTGTTGTTTTCCGAAAATTGATTAACAAAACTTATCCGGATAATACTTATCCGGTTAAAATCGGGGATGGACGAACTATTAGTTTTGTAAATTAGTTGTGATTTGTTTTTTTGAGTGCCGGTTATGTCGCCAACAAATACTTTTCTTGCCACAGTATATTGATGTTCGTCATATTGATTTTTCCACAACAACCCTTTGTAACGGCTGTCCGTTTTTAAAAATACTTTCCAGTATTTTTCTTTGTTCATATCTGTCCAATGCAAAATAAAATCTTTGTATTGGTAACTTTGAATCAGGTTGACAGGGATGGTTAAAACAGAGAGTAAAATGATTCCTGTTTTGAGTATTTTCGGGATATCATTGATCAATAAAGCAAGAAGAATAAAAAAAACACCGTAATAATCAATAAAAACACGCGAACCGTAACTGGCGCCGTAATCCCATGAATGCCAGGAAGAAAACATATAGGTAATAGTTATAAAAAAGGCAAGCCAGGTAAAGGCCTGATAATATTTTTGCTTATATGTCAGCCAAATAAGGCCAAACACAGAAAAGAATAAAACCGGAGTATAAACAAACAGTCCTTTTTTGTAACTGAACAAAATATTGATGAATTGCGGATTTAAAAAGTGAAATCCTTCGCCCTGATAGGAATAAAGCAGAAAATATCCCGTCTGTAAATACCAGGCCAGACATTGAATAAAAAACAGGACAACGGTGAGAAACAACCCTGTCAGCAGCACTTTGGGATGATGTAAAAGGTGAAATATTCCTTTTTTGAGATTGCTGAACGACCCGGCAAGAAACGGCACGAAAAGAACTGCCAACATGTTAACCTGACGGAGAATAAGAATAAGCCCAAATAAAACACAAGCCCAAATAAAATCCTTTAAGTGGTTTCGTGTAAAAAAAGAACGGACAAAATAAAAAAAAGCGGTTATGGCAAAAAGAGAATAAACATGACTAAACCCGGCATCAAAATTGGCATAATTGGTTACAGGGGTTGCAAAAACCAATAAGACTTGTGAAAAAATAATGACAGATTTTTTAACATCATATAATTCCAGAATCTTCCGAAGAAAAAAAATACCAAGAAAAAGATAAAAAAGGGTGGCAAACAAAACGGCGTGCTGAAAAGGCTTTTGGTATCCATCGACAAGATGGCCACTCAGCGGAGTAACCAGATAAGTAACATAAAAAAAAGGCCATTGCAAGAGGGCTGTTCCCACGGGATATTTATCCACTTTATATCCTTTATAGTCCACATAAACGCCTTCTTTATCAATACGTTTGTACAATGCTGAGTTTGTCCGTATCGGTTTGTTTTTTCTTATCAGATCGTGATGAATAAAAAGGGAAGGCAAATAATCATAATAGCCAACGGCATCGGCTTTTATGACCACATCTACTTTTGCAAAATTTGTTTGAATCAACAGGACAAAAGTCAAAATAATGATAAGCTCCGGGAGAATGTATTTTATTACATGACGAATATTCATTTTTGTTATTGTTTTTGATGAATCGAATCTTGTGCTTTTGCCTTTGAGAAATACAATTGCAAGATTCCTTCTCCGTTTTGGAGGTTATCAAAAAGCAGCTTTTTCCTCACCTTAAATCCTTTAAAGTTTTTGAAAAGTTTCCTGATGGTCCTGTCATAAAGGTCAGCATTGTTTTTTTGAAGATAGAGATAGACTGGTTTTCCCGAAGCAATAATTGTATTGGGATTAAAAGCTTTCCCCCAATATCTTATTGAATTATCCCAGGTAAAATATTGGTATGTATCCGGATAAAGTTTGTTCAGTTTCTCTTTGTAATGGGGCCAGTTTTTTCCTCCGACAGCAAAACTATACATGATGGCATATTCGTGGAACGGGCAACCGTAATCCTGACTGACAATAATTTTATAGCTGTTTTTTTTAAGCGTTTCGGCCACGGCTCGTGTTTCAATCCGTGCAGCCATTTGGCCACTAATACTTTTAGAAACAATACGCATGTACGGAACTTCCTGCCATAGTTTATACCCGATAAACACAACAAGAACAATACTTAGTAAAATATTTATTGTTTTATTGCCAAACAATGATTGAAACATCTCTTTAATCAGAATCAACACAAAGGGAAAGAACAACAGAGCGGGTAAAAAATACCGTATTGCATATTGTTTACTAACAATAAAAATAAGGCCTAAAAATACAATGGCCAAACCAAAACTTATGCGGGTAAAAGCTTTTTTCGATTTCCTTGTAATGACAAGAATCAAAAACATAACTAAAAACAATATTATAGCATAAAAGAAATCGCGTTCGGAAGACACCAGCGTTTTAAAATTCTTATCAAACAAACCGAAGTCAATAATATTTTTGCTTCCTCCCTCATAAGCACCACTGTGAATAAAAATACCCTCCATCCAATTACGGAATTTATTTAACTGGAAAGCCACCGGTAGCGAAAGGAGAAAAAAGAAGATAATAGAATAAAGTAAATATCTGAGTTTATTCCACCGACCATCAATAAGAAATAGCGGAAGAACCAGGAAAGGCAGAAAGGTCATCTTTAGCGACATGCCGAATGCAATGGCAAATGCATAAAGGGGTATTTTATATTTGTAGGCCTTATCCCGGCTATAAATTTCACGCAACAGCAATACCTGAAGGATAAAAACAGGAACCACAAAAAGCAGTTCGGGATAAATTCGTCCGATTATATCATACCAAACATTAATAAGCAATGGGGAAGTCTGTATAACCATGGCGTAAGAAAGGCTATTTGTAATTTTAATAACAGCTTTTCCCGCCAATAACATTGCAGAGGATATGACCACCGTAATAATAAGATTTCCGACAGCAAGATATAAATCAGAATGGCTTATGACATCCTGAAAGTAAGGCAAGCCATTCGCTCTGAAAAAGTAAACAACTCTGAAAACCAAAGCAAGTAAAAGCTGAAGAACAGAGCCTGGATGGTCAATATTGGCCTCGCTGAATTTTCCGGTGGAGACACACAATGCGCTGATAAAATGAACGTATTCCGGATCGACAGAACGTAACGACAAATCACCGAAAATCAGCCGGAAATAGAAGCCCATCAAAAGATAAAGGACAGGAATAACGTATAGAAAATACTTGTAATAGTTTTTTATTTTTTCAGCAGGCGGCATATTCATTTAGGATTATCAACAAAGTTGTTACACAAAAGTATTAAAAAACTTACCCAAACACCCG
>WFNG01000058.1 GCA_015488735.1 Bacteroidales bacterium
ATTATCTTCCTTGAGAATTACGATATGATTATGGGAAAAATGCTGACCAGCGGCGTAGATGTCTGGCTGAATACCCCTACCCGACCGCTGGAAGCTTCCGGAACAAGTGGCGAAAAAGCCATTATGAACGGCGTGGTAAATTTCAGTGTACTGGATGGCTGGTGGGCCGAAGGATACAAAGAAAATGCGGGGTGGGCCATTCCCGAAACCCGGACCTACGAAAACCAAAGTTTTCAGGACGAACTGGATGCCGAAATGATTTATAATATTCTGGAAGAAGAAATCGTCCCTACTTATTACGACAACAACAAAGATGGTCTTCCTGAAAAATGGATTCAGCACATTAAAAACACCATTGCAAACATTGCTCCCCGTTTTACCATGCAACGCCAGCTAAACGATTATTACGAAAAATACTATACGCCATTGCTGCAGAACAGCAAACGTATGAGAGCACAACGTTTTGCCAAAGCAAAGGAACTGGCCTCCTGGAAACAGAAAATCCGGATTGCATGGGACAATATTTCAGTAACATCACTTATGGTTCCCAACACCAAAAAAGGTGCCATGGCATACGGTAAACATTTTGTGGCTGAGATTAAACTATCAGCTCCCGGCCTCACCGCTGCAGACCTGGGGATTGACCTCATAATGGGTAACCGCAGTGATAAGAATATTGAAGAAATACTTTATCGTCATCCTCTGGAAGCCAATCAGGAAAAAGATGAAACCATTCGGTTTACCTGCGATTTCCCTCTGGCCCATTCAGGAATTATGGATTACGCTTTCCGGCTGTATCCCAAACATAATCTCCTGGTTCATCGCATGGACTTCCCGCTGGTGAAATGGATTTAACGGGAATTTTATTCTTGTAAAATATTTATTATTATATAATCCTTTATTTCTCAGCTGATTATTGAGCTTGCCGTATAGAATGCAGGTTAATAATCTCACCTGCAATGCCCGGATACCATCATCCTGGTAAAAACACGTCAATTACGAAAGAATTTTCCATATCTTAGCAGACGAAACACTGGGACAAAATAATTTAGCTCCGGCAAACCCTCCCAAGTAATAATTATTTTGTTTCCTTTGTTATTTGATTAGCTTATTATAAATAACCATGTTACCAACAAAATCAGGCTTTCATAAGCTTATCTTTTTAATAATATTGTTTTGGCTATATCCGGGCATTAACACGGGATGTTTTGCAGCGAAACATCCAGCCCCCACCGAAACCCTGAGAACAAAAGACTCGGCACAAATTACCCGGTTAATCAGGAAGAGCCTGCTGGGCATTGAGGACAATGACAGCCTGCAAGCCAAAATAAAATTTTTTACCACCATTGAGGATGCCATACATTTAGCACGAAAGTCAGACTTATTAGTTATGACTGGAAAGGAAATTAATAATGCAGGAGAGCAACTTAGAAAAGAAGCCCGCTATTCCCTTGCCATTTGGCTGCACAAAAAAGGTGTTGAAATCGGAAAGGAAACAGGAAATACCAAGCTTCTGATACTGTCGTATAATGATCTCGGAGTAGTATTCCGCAGAATAGACAGTTACCAAAATGCCATGGATTATCATTTAAAAGCACTCCATTTAGCCAGACAAATAAACGATTCTACCAGTAGAGCCATAGCCATCAACAGCATTGGAAATGTAAACCTCATGATAGGCAATTACGACCGCGCACTTCAGTATTTCAAACAAAGCCTTCGGCTCGAACAAAACCGGAATAATCTTATTGGCATTGCCATCAATCTTGACAATATCGCAAATGTTTACGAACAAAAAGGGTATTTAACCAAAGCACTTAAATATTACAACCTGTCGTTAGATATTAATAAAAAACTTAAATCAAAAAGAGGAATTGCCATTTGCAGCAACGACATTGCCAGTTTATTAAAAAAACAAGGAAAATGTAAAGAAGCCCTGCTCTTTTCAAAAACAGCGATATCAAAAGCCAAAGAAATAAAAGATTACGACAACCTGGCTTATGCTTACATTGAGACAGGTACGCTATATGGTGCGCTAAAAAATTATCAAAAAGCTTTTGAGTATCTCAATCCTGGTATTATACTGGCCAGGAAAATCCGCGCCCGCTCAACGTTAAAAAGGGGTTATAATGCGCTGTTCAACATTTTTATGAAAATGGGAGAATACAAAAAAGCCATTAAATACCTCAAACTCAGACAGGCTTACCAAGATTCGCTGGTAAACTTAGATGTCCGAAAAAGTATTGCCCGAATGCAAATTCAGGTTGATACAGAAAGACAACAAACCCAGATACAACTCCAAAAGCAAAAAACAAGAATTGCCATTCTTCAATTGAAGAAGCAGAAATATTTACTCTATTTTGCCTGGAGTGCTTTTGCCATAATGTTGTTTGTTTTAGGTTTCGTCAGCTATTATCTTTATAATAAAAGTAAGCAAAACCGGCTGCTTCTCGAAAAAGCCCATAAAATTGAAGTAACACAAAAAGAGCTTACCGAAAGCAACAAAGCACTACAACAAGCCATTAAAAAAGCAGAAGACAGCACAAAGGCAAAAACCAATTTTCTGGCCAATATGAGCCATGAAATCCGCACCCCCCTGAATTCGGTTATCGGTTTTTCAGATTTACTTTTTACCATGGCCGGCGATGATATTCAAAAAAATTATCTCCGTGCTATTAAATCGAGCGGCGAAAGTTTGCTCAGTCTTATAAACGATATTCTTGATCTTTCAAAAATTGAAGAAGGAAATATCGACCTTGAATTCACAGAGACCAATATTCGGAAAACCATAGATGACCTGGTAAATATTTTTAGTCTGGAAGCTTCTGAAAAAAATCTTCACCTTGTTACTGAAATAGACGAAAACATACCGCAAAACATATACTTTGAAGGTGCCAGGCTCAGACAAATATTGCTCAATATTATTGGCAATGCCATAAAATTCAC
>WFNG01000059.1 GCA_015488735.1 Bacteroidales bacterium
ACCACCAGCCGGATATTTTTTATCTCGAAAGTAGCGGTATATGACAACACCACCAGCTGTAGGATAGGTATCAGGATGATGATGGGCAACATGGATTTATCTCTGAAAATCTGGATAAATTCTTTTTGTAATATGTAGCGTATCGTTCTCAATGTTTTGTAACTTTAATGGTTATTCCTCCAACCGAACACTAAATCGTTTTATACTCATTCCTACAAAGACGACAGTCATACCAAGAATAATCAGTGTTTCTTTCCAGAAGTAGGTAATGCCAATCCCTTTCAGCATGATATTTTTAATGATAATGATAAACCATTTCCCGGGCATAATATCACTCAGGATTTGTAAAACAACAGGCATATTTTCGATGGGGAAAATAAATCCGGATAACAAGATTGTTGGCAACAGCAGGCCAAACATGGAAAGCATCATGGCTTGCTGCTGGGTTTTGCTAACCGTTGAAATAAGAATACCCAGCGAAAGCGACATAATAAGGAAAAGCAGACTTTCGCCCAGCAACAGGGGAACACTGCCACGTATGGGCATTCCGAAAACAAACTGAGACAAAAGCAAAATAATAATCAGGTTGATAAAAGACAACACCACATAAGGAATAACTTTTCCAATAATAATAATTCCCGGTTTAATAGGTGAAACCAACAGCGCTTCCATGGTTCCCAACTCCTTTTCGCGAACAATGGTAATGGAAGTCATCATGGCGGATACCAGCATAAGGATAACGGTAATAATGCCGGGAACAAACATAAAAACACTTTTTAATTGCTGGTTGTAAAGCATGGTACTTTGAACATCGACCCGTATTGGTATTTTCCCTTCTTCTAACAGGTTGTGAAACAAATACGTATCGATGATCCCCTTGGTATAAGAGTTTAAAATATTAGCTGTATTGGGGTTGGAGGCATCCAAAATCAGCTGTACATGAGCTTTTCCTTCGGTTGTCATTTTTTTTGCAAAATCTTTTTCAAAAACCACCACCTCTTTTATTTCGCCTTTGCGAAATGCAGGTTTAATCTGCTTATCCGATTTCAGGTAGCTATCGAGGATAAAATAGTGTGATGACAGTAGTTTACGGGTAATTTCGCGGGTTACCACGTCTTTAGAATGGTCGAGGATGGCAATATGGGCATTGTTTATGTCGTTGGTGATGGCAAACCCGAAAAGCATAATCTGCGCCAGTGGCATCCCAAAAAGGATGAGCATGGTGCGGTAGTCGCGAAATATGTACAGAAACTCTTTTTTAATAAATGCCCACATGGCTTGTTATATTTGTTTTAAATGCATCTGTTTTTATAGTACTTATCATTGATAAAAATCAGCCAATAATTGGCTGTTATTATTCTACGTTTCTGGCAATTTTCAGAAAAACGTCATTCATATTGTCTGTCTGATAGTTCTTTTTCAAATCACGGGGACGTCCTAAAGCCTTTATCTCTCCTTCCGACATAATAGACACCCGCTCGCAATATTCTGCTTCGTCCATATAGTGCGTGGTAACGAAAACCGTGATTCCGTTGGCGGAAGCCTCGTAAATCATTTCCCAAAACTGTCGCCGGGTAATGGGGTCAACGCCGCCGGTAGGTTCATCCAGAAATATTATATCGGGTTTGTGTATGCTTGCCACTGAAAAGGCAAGTTTTTGTTTCCATCCCAGTGGAATATTTTTCAATAGCATATTTTCATAGCTGCGCATATTCAGCTTGTCAAGGAAAAACAATGTTCTGTTGCGGATTTCTTTGCTGCTCAGGCCATAAACGCCACCGTAAAAACGAAAGTTCTCTTTTACGGTCATGTCGTTGTAGAGAGAGAAAAACTGGCTCATGTAGCCAATACGCTTTTTCACTGTTTCCGGATTTTTATTCACATTTACACCGGCAACCACAACTGTTCCCGAAGTTGGATTTGACAAACCGCAAAGAATTTTAATAGCGGTGGTTTTTCCAGCGCCATTGGCACCAAGAAAACCGAAGATCTCCCCTTTGTAAACATCAAAAGTAAGATGTTTGTTGGCTTCGAAGCTGCCAAATTTTTTCACAAGGTCGTGTACCTCTATTATTTTTTCTCTGCTGTCGTTCATGAGGCGTTTGTGTTATTCATTAATGCCAGAAAACAATCTTCTATCACAGGTTTTATCTGTTTCACGGTGATTTCGCGATAACCTTTTCCGGAGAGGTAGGCCGTAATATTCTCCTTTGTTTTCTGTGTTCCTGCGTGGCTTACCAAATGAATATTTTCGCCAAACCGGTAGGCTTGTGTTTTTTTTTCAAAGGCAGCAAGATTATTCAGTAAAGTGTACATATTCTCTGTCTTAACGGCAAATAGGTTTCCCTCAAAATCATCAATAATGTGCTGCGGGGTATTCAGGGAAAGTAGTTTTCCTGATTGCATGAGGGCAACACGGTCGCACAGTGCCGCCTCATCCATGTAGGGAGTAGAGACCAAAATAGTGATATCCTTTTTCTGCATTTTTTTCAATAATTCCCAGAACTCTTTACGGGATACGGCATCTACACCTGTGGTGGGTTCGTCCAGTACCAGCAGCCGTGGTTTGTGAATCAGCGCACAGGAAAGTGCCAGTTTCTGTTTCATTCCTCCTGACAAAGCACCTGCCCGCCTGTTTTTAAATGGCGCAATCTGTTCGTAAACATCTTTAATAAGATCGTAGTTTTCTTTAATAGTTGTACCGAAAAGTTTGGCATAAAATTCCAGATTTTCCTGAACGGTGAGGTCCATGTACAAAGAAAAACGTCCGGGCATGTAGCCTGTTATTTTTCTGATTTCTTTATAATTGTTCACCACATCCCATTGGTTAATATGCACTGTTCCGCTATCGGCAAGAATCAGGCTGGTCAGAATCCGGAAGAGCGTAGTTTTGCCCGCACCGTCAGGGCCGATAAAGCCGAAAAGCTCGTTAGGCTGAATATTAAGGCTTATATCTTTCAGCGCTTCAGCCTTTTCAAAGGTTTTAACCAGATTTTTTATGTTTATTGTTACGGACATATTGCTCCTGTTTTCCCTTATTTTGTCAATAAGGAAATGTAATAATGATAGATAATTAAATAATTTCCCAGACCTGTTAATGACTGGTCTGAAAGTTGGTTAAGAATTACTTTTTAACAACGCGCGTCCAGTAAACCGTTCTTCCCAACAGACTTAATCCGATATAACCACGAATTTTAAGGCGGTTTTTATTCTTTTCATTTGGAAATTTCATATAGCAACTGTAGGTCTTTCCCTTTTTGGGGTCATAAATAGTTCCATCTTCCCATTCATTATCACCATCAAAAACAAAGTTTTCCAACAATTTCATTCCCATTACAGGTCTGTTGCGCAAGGCAGGATTTTCGTTTTTATCATCTACTTTGGGCTTACCCGTAATGCTGTCAATAGGGGTTTCCAGCCAAATTATTTTTCCAAAATACTTATCCCCATCTTTGTAAATCTGCACATGAGAGTCTTTGTCCTGTGTAAGCCAAACACCAACAATATCGTTGGCTTTCACATCCTGAGCCTGAACATTTGTAAACGGGGTTATTAATAAACCCAACAGCACAATTGCAATACTTGAAATTTTCATCGCTAATAATTTTTTAATGAATAAATATTTATTTCGAATCATCGTGATTCACAGCATAAAAGTAATTATTTTTTGAGATAAAATACAACATGGCTTTAATTACTTTGGTGTGAGGCAATTCTGAATTCGCCCGGCATGCCTATTTTTAAGGCTCCATTGGCATTGGAAACTTTTATTTTTACTGCATATACCAGGTCAACGCGTTCCTGTTTGGTCTGGATAGTTTTGGGTGTAAATTCTGCTTGCGACGATATCCACAAAACTGTTCCATTTACCTCGTTATCAGCGGTTTTGTTTTTGTCGTAATAGACGTTCACCTTTTGTCCGATTTTGATATGGCTGAGCTGACTTCCGCTAATAAATGCCCGGAGTTCCAATGTTTTAAGATTGGCGATTTTGTATAACGGTTTGCCGGGAGTTGCCAGCTCTCCTTTTTCGGCATATTTTACCAAAACGGTACCTTCCACAGGATTTGTAATTAAACTTTGACGGATACTTTCGTTTACCTGTGCAATTTGAGCATTAATACTCTGCAGCTCTGTATAAACATTATTTTTCTGGGTTTGAATGGCTTTGATTTGTTTCTTGTTTAAAGCCACTAACCCGTTAATGTCGTCCAGTTGCTTTTGTGTGGCCGCCTTGCTGCGAAAAAGATTCTGAACTCGCCGCTGGTTAATTTCGTTAATTTTTAACTGCTGTTGTTGTACGGCAATGGAAGCATGGATATTGTCTAACCTGGAAGCTACAACTTTCTTTTGATTTTGCAATACCGCTTTCTTCAGGTTTAGCTGAGTTGTATCTACCAGCCCCACAACCTGGCCGGCTTTTATCCGGTTTCCCTGCTCCACGTTAAATTGCAATAATTGGCCCATGGTTTGCGATGAGACGATCACCTCGGCATGGGCATCAAAGTTTCCGTAACCGTCCGAAAGCGTTCCCTGATTTGAACAGGAAGACAAAAGAGCTACGGCCAATCCGGCCAGGATGAACAAGCTGTTTCTTTTTATAATTTTCATATTTTTCATTTTTTATAAATTTCCGATGGCTGTTAAATACTGATATTTGGCAAACAGGAGCTGAAGTTTATGTGCCTGCATGGTTAGTTGTGCTTTTACTTCTTTGTTAAGCTCAATCAAATAGGAAGTGGTGGTGATGGTTCCGTTTTTAAGCTTGTTGTTGGCTGCATCTACCACATTTTTTTGTAACACAAGAATGTCTTTATCTGTTTTAATCAGCTTTTCAAATTTCTGAATGCCTGATAGTTGTTTTTCCAGGCTTGCACGCAGTGACTGGTTAAAAGTTTCCTGTTCGGTTTGAATAATGTCAGATTGAATGTTTAGGATTTGCTTTTCGTGTTTTACGCGGTTCCAGTCGAAAATATTCCAGTGAAGTCTTATTCCGGCCATATAATAAGTGTCGAAATTATTGTTTAGCATATCATATCCGGGACGGCCATATCCGGCCTGGCCGAAAATTTTAAAAACCGGCATGCGTTTTACGGTGGTCATTTTTTCCAGTGCCGACAGTTTTGATTTTTGCAGCCCCAGCATTTTATATTCCGGACGGTTGTTAACGAAAGTATAGGCTGTTATGTTTGCTTTGGGTATTAGCAGTTCTTTTGCCGAGGAGATGCTTAAATGGGTGAGCTGGTTCATGGAGCCGATAAGCCCCTTTTGATCCTCCGATTTTTCAATAATTTGTTGTTCGGCTATCTTCTTGTTTACCTTTAATGCATCCACGTCCGATTGTAGTAAAATCCCGTTACGGAGTGCTGCTTCCGCGTCTTTTATACGGGCATCCAAATCGTTCACCAGTACATGTAACGCATTCAAATTGGCTTGCAGAAAAAGAATATTGAAATAAAGGATGTTTACCTGTTTTTTTAACTCGAATGTTTTAATTTTTACCTGCTGGTCAGAGATTTTATAATCTGCCGTTTGTACTTCTTTCTGATTTTTGGTCAGGCCGCCATCCCAAATGAGCTGATCCAAATCGAAATTGATTTTATACCAGTCTTTGCTTAAGACCGGCATGTTAAAATTGGGGATGGGCGGGGCGGGGACTTTGGTTACATCCGACTGGTACGAAGCTTGTCCGTTGAGGTTCAGCTGTGGCAGATAATTCTTTTTTATGTTGTTTTCCTCCAGCGTGTACTTGCTTTGGTTTAGCTGCAACTGTTTTTGTGTGGGGAAATTTTTCACTGCTTCCTGAAGACACTGTTGCAGGGAAAACTTTTGCTGTTTTTCCTGGGCGGAGAGAATAGCCGGGAGAAACAGAATGAGGCTGATATATAAAATGGTCTTGTTCATTTTGGGAGGTTTTTATGGCTGTAAAGATTTTTTTAAAAAAGAAATGATATGCTGTTTTCGTTCATACAGAAAATTTTCGATACCGGCCGGATGTTCGTCAAAGAATACTTTTTCCAGTAACGGACGGCCAATATAGGGAAACACGCACATTCCAAGCATATCGATAAGCAAATGCTCCGGAGCGATATTACATATTTTCTTTTGTGCAATATTTTTTTCCATCATGTGTTTATATCCCGGAACATTCAATTTAATTTTTTCGGTAAACTGGCCTGTTTTTTCCGGGTGGCTGTTGATTTCATTAAAAATGAAATTAGGAATAAACGGGTTGCTTTGCAGGGTGGTGAGGTAGTTGTCCACAAACGTTTCAATAAAAACAAAAACATCGCCATCTTCGAGAATACTTTCGTTAATGACATCAAATACGCTACTCAAAGCATTTTCAAATATGTGGTTAAATAATTTCTCTTTGCTCCGAAAATAGTAATGCAGCAGCGCTTTGTTGATGCCGGCTTCGTTGGCAATCTCCTGCATGCGGGCCCCTTCGAGACCTTTTCTGATAAAAACGGTTCGTGCTGCTTCGAGAATCTGCTGCTCTGTATTGTGTTTTGTATTTTGCTTATCCATACGGTTTAACCAAATGGTTTAAATGATTGGACAAAAATAGAAATTATTTTTAAGATACAAGTTTTTTTATGAAAAAATTTTTAAATTAAAATTAAGGTATTGATAATGAGTTTAATACAATGGAAAAAATTTGTAATGGAAGGATATTTCCGGGTATTGCGGACATGTCTTTTTGTAAAAATTTTTTAAAAAATTCTCAATAACGGTCTGCCCGCCATGATTTTCTATTATTTTTGACAAAAATTAATCCGGTTATGGTACACAACAAACAGGGAAAAATTACAGGTAAAGAAAAAGGCCTGCAACTTGCCTTTCAAAAAGAGAATTACACCTATATGTTTATCGGACTGGCATTACTGGTTCTTGGGTTTTTGCTTATGATTGGCGGAGGCTCGGATACAACCACAAAATTCAGTCCTGCTATTTTTGACTTTCGCCGACTTACGCTGGCACCAATCCTGATTCTTGCCGGCTATGGTGTTGAAATTTATGCCATCATGAAGCGACCAAAAAATTAACAACCTAAACCCTTATTTATGACTTGGTTTCACGCCCTCATACTTTCTATTGTTGAAGGTCTGACTGAATTTTTACCGGTATCGTCCACCGGACACATGATTCTCATGGAAGGTATTCTGGGAATGAAAAGTAATGATTTTATCGAGGCCTTTATTGTCAACATTCAGTTTGGTGCTATCCTCTCGGTAGTAGTTTTGTATTGGAAGCGCTTTTTTCAATCGTTAAGCTTTTATTATAAACTGTTTGTCGCTTTTCTGCCTTCTGCCGTTATCGGCTTGTTATTTATTCATTATATTAATGAGCTGCTGCAGAGTGTTTATGTGGTGGCCGTTATGCTAATTTTAGGTGGAATAATTCTGGTTTTTGTAGATAAGTGGTTTAAGCATCCGGCCAAAAATCAGGAAGTAACTTACAAAAAGGCTCTTGTTGTCGGGTTATACCAGATATTGTCTATGATACCGGGGACCTCCCGGTCGGCAGCGACCATTATTGGGGGTATGACACAAAAACTATCGAGAAAAACAGCGGCTGAATTTTCTTTCTTTCTTGCTGTTCCTACTATGTTTGCTGCATCAGGATATAAATTACTGGAAAGTTACCTTAAGAATCACCATGTTATTAACGCCGGGAACATTGGATTTCTTTTGTTTGGAAATGTAGTAGCTTTTGTGGTCGCCCTTTTTGCCATAAAATCATTTATCAGTTATCTGACAAATCACGGGTTTAAGATTTTTGGTTATTACCGTATTGTGGTTGGGTTAGTTATCCTTATTCTCTATGCATTTGGCGTTAACTTAAGTATTTCCTGATGGCTTTTAACTTTTGGGATGGCGAAATACTTTTGGTTGATAAGCCACTAGGCTGGACATCTTTTGATGTGGTTAATTCGCTCCGTTACTTTATTTGCAAGACGTATAAAATTAAAAAGTTAAAAGTTGGCCATGCCGGGACACTTGATCCCATGGCCACAGGGTTATTAATTATCTGTACCGGTAAAATGACCAAGCAGATTGACCGGTTTCAGGGAATGGATAAAGTGTATGTAGGTCAGATGTGCCTTGGAGCAACAACGCCATCCTATGATAAGGAAACGGAACCCGACCGGCAATTTGATATTTCGAAACTTGATATAAATATTCTGAAAGAAAAAAGCAGACTGTTTTTGGGCGATATTGACCAGATTCCTCCTCTCTATTCTGCCATAAAAATAAAAGGGGAGCGTGCTTATAATCTGGCCAGAAAAAAGGAAGATGTTAAGCTAAAATCAAGAAGGGTGACTATCCATCAATTCGACATTGTGAATTACAATCCACCCGATGCCGGATTTTATGTCCGTTGCAGCAAAGGTACTTATATCCGGTCGCTGGTGCGTGATTTTGGTGAAAGTCTTGACAACGGAGCCTATCTTACTGCCTTGAAGCGTACACAAATTGGAACTTATTCTTTGTCTGATGCCTGGAGCCTGGAATCTGTTAAAGAGACTATATTGCGGGAAGCCAAAGAAAATTAATCTGTATCATCTGCTATTGTTAACGTTTGATTCTGCGGGTAAGTTCTGTGGCAAAGACAAAATCGTTAAGCTCTTTTTTATCAGTTTTAAGAATTGTTTCTTTATCTCCTTCCCAGCATAGCTTTCCGTGATTGATAAAGCAGATTTTTTCTCCAATCTGCAATACGGAATTCATATCATGGGTATTAATAACGGTGGTCATGTTAAACTTTTTGGTCAGGCTGGAGAGGAGTTCGTCAATTCGCTCTGCCGTTTTAGGGTCTAGTCCGGAGTTGGGTTCATCGGCAAATAAGTATTTGGGCATAAGCGATATAGCACGGGCAATGGCTACGCGTTTAACCATGCCTCCACTCAGCTCCGCCGGATACTTATTGTTGCTGCCGGTAAGGTTAACATTCTCAAGAACAAAGTTCACCCGTTCTTTTTTTTCTTTAATTCCCATTTCAGTAAACATATTGAGCGGGAACATGATATTGTCTTCCACTGTGAGCGAATCGAACAAGGCACCACCCTGAAACAACACCCCCATTTCCTGACGGATATGCTTTCTTCTTTTATCAGAGATATTGGAAAAACGCCGGCCATGAAAGTCAACCTCGCCACTGTCCACATCATACAAGCCAATACAACATTTCATAAGAACGGTTTTTCCCGAACCACTTTGCCCGATAATCAGGTTTGTTTTTCCCTCTTCAAAGGTTGTGCTTATATTGTTGACAATTAACTGATTTCCAAAACTTTTAGATATATTTTTTACTTCAATCATGTGAGCAGAAGTTGGGTAAGAATTAAATCGGAGAAGATAATTAAAATGCTGCTTACAACGATGGCTTCGGTACTGGCTTGCCCCACTTCTACCGAACCTCCCTTTACGGTGTAGCCTTTATAGGCAGAAACGGAAGTAATAATAAAAGCAAACACAACTGTTTTAATCATGGCATAAGTCAGGGTAAAAGGATCAAACCACGATTGAATGCCAATAATATAATCGGCGGAAGGTATTAAGCCTGTTATAATACCCATAATCCAGCCCCCCAGGATACCGAGAAAAATTGAATATACAATTAACACTGGAAAATAGAGCATGGCAGCGACTATTTTGGGTAATACGAGAAAATTTGGGGGGTTAACTCCCATAACACGAAGGGCATCAATTTGTTCGGTGATACGCATAGTGCCAATTTCGGAAGCAATACGCGAACCCACTTTCCCGGCGAGAATCAGACTGATAATAGTAGGCGAAATCTCCAATACCAGCATTTGCCGTGTGGAAAAACCAATGGTCGATTTGGGAATAAATGGAGAATCAATGTTATAAGCCATTTGAATGGCGATAATGGCACCTGTAAAAAGGGAAATAATAGAAATAATACTTATGGAGTCTACTCCCAGTCGCTTAAAATCATACAACAACTGACGCCGGAATACGAAACCTTTGTCAGGCCTTTTAAAAGCCTGAAGTACCATAACAACATATTCGCCTATTTGATATAATATATTCATAATATGATGGGGCTAAATTACAGAATTTTGTTGAACATTGTTTTTATTTTACTGTCCTTTTTATTTCTGAAGGGTTATAACGAAATAAAGAAACAGAAATGTTTTTTCCATGTGTAAAGAAATAATACCGATTTTTGCCCGTTTAAATAAATGTAAAAAGTTAAATATTATGGAAAAACACAACGAAAAACATTGTCTCTTCTGCAAAAAAGACTCGGAGCAGGTTCCGCTGGTACAACTTTCTTTTAAAGGGAAAAACTATTGGATTTGTCCACAACATATTCCCGTTTTAATTCACGACCCATCCCAACTGGAAGGAATGATTCCCGGGGCCCAAAACATGCAGGCAGGATAAATATTTTGCCTCAATAAACGGCTGCAACTATTGGAATTTTGAAAAAAACTTGTACAGGTAAAAAGTTTTATTTATTTTTGACAAACAAACAAAACAGTTATCTCATTTAAAATCTTTTAATTATGAAAAAAATTACCTTATTTTTAGTGGCTGTTCTCATGAGTGGGATTACGTATGGACAGTTCCATATCGGGCCGCAAATAGGCTATACAGCCTCAAAGCTTTCTTATAAAGGATCGGATATTTCCAATGGCCTAAAACACAACATGCTGGTAGGTGTGTTTATGCGTATCGGGAAAAAGATTTATGTTCAGCCTGAAGTGAATTATATGACTCAGGGAAGTGTTTTTAAATTTCCCTTAATCGGAGGAAGTTCATCTGTTGTTGAGCAAAATGTCAATCTGAAATCTATTCAGGTTCCTTTGAGTATTGGATGGCAGTTTGTGAATTTGAAAATTATTAAGCTTAGGGTATTTGGCGGTGCAACAGCCAATTTTATTGTGGATAAAACCATTGATACTAAAAATGGTTCTCCCAAAGACTATCTTCTTCCCCAGGATTTTAATAACATCCAGTGGCAATATCAGCTGGGGGTAGGCGTTGATATTTTGATGTTTGCTCTTGATGTTAAATACTACGGCGGAATAAACGACCTTTTCAACGGTACGGTTAAATACGATGGGGCATCTCATTCTGTTACCGGAGCTTCCAACGTATTTGAAGTAACGCTTGGATGGAAAATTTTATAGATTTGAGCGCTATCATAACAAAAAAATGTCGGTACATTTGTGCCGGCATTTTTTTGTTCCTTTTTTGTTTTAATGTCTGATTTGTTTTGGTTATGAAAAAACAATTTTCAATTTCTTTTTTCCTTTTAGCTTTTCTTTCGGTCGTGTTGTTTTCATGCCATAATGCCAACCGGAACGTGCCGGTGGTTCCCGAAAGCAAATTACCCAAAGTGCAGGTGAAAATTCATCGTTATGGGAAAGCACTTTTTAGCATAGATCTGAAAAATTTCAAAGCGGGATTAAAAAAAATAAAGCCTGAATTTCTTCCGTTTTTGAATGCCAACCTTAACGACACAGCTCATTTAAATCAGCTTTATCGTTATGTTACTGATACACAAATTCAGTATGTCTATCACAAAACCATGCAGGTTTTTCCCAATCTGAACACCTTTAAAAAGCAACTGCAATCGGCTTTTGCACATTTAAAATATTATTATCCATTGTATCATTTGCCTGAAGTTTACACCTATGTTTCCGACATGTACTACGAGCAACCCGTTATGAAACGGGGTAATACAATAGTTATCGCTTTGGATGATTATCTTGGAGAAAAATTCCCGCTTTATACGGATTTAAACATTCCGCAATATCATCGCCATTGTATGGCTAAGGAAAATATGGTTGTTGATGTTGTACGGACAATATACAGTAGCTCTTTTCAGCAAAAAGTTTATCCTAAAACATTGTTGGATAATATGTTGGAAGCAGGGAAAGAGCTCTATTTTATTGACGCCATGTTACCCGGAATTCCGGATACACTTAAAATATGCTATACGGGAAAACAGCTGCAATGGATAAAGAAAAACAAAAAACAGGTATGGGCTGTAATGGTGAAAAACCGGTTTTTATATTCCACCGATTACATGCTTATCAACAAAATGATGCAACCTGGTCCTTTTAGCGATGGCTTTTCGCATGCTTCACCACCGGCTATGGCACGATGGTTTGGATGGCAAATGGCGCGAAAGTACATGCATGACCACCCAAAGATGACACTTCAAAAATTCCTGAAAATGAAAGATGCCCAGACCTTTCTCGAAGATTCAGCTTACAAACCCTGATTATTCTGAGTCAGACTTTTGGCCACAATTCCGGAAATTTCATTCATTGGAATCCGTTCCTGTTTCATACTGTCGCGCTCGCGCAGTGTAACCGTGTTGTCTTCCAGCGTTTGATGGTCAACGGTTATACAATAAGGTGTTCCGATGGCATCGTGGCGACGGTAACGTTTTCCAATGGTATCTTTTTCTTCATAGAAACACATGAAATCACTTTTCAGATTATCCATGACTTCCCGTGCTTTTTCCGGTAGCCCGTCTTTTTTAGTCAACGGGAAGACAGCAATTTTGTAAGGTGCCAGAAATGGCGGCAACTTCATAACTATGCGTTGTGTTCCGCCTTCCAGATTTTCTTCGGTGTAGGCATTGCTAAGGATTGCGAGAAACATACGGTCGAGGCCGATGGAGGTTTCTATGACGTAAGGCACGTAACTTTCGTTGATTTCCGAATCGAAATAACGTAGTTTCTTGCCTGAATATTTTTCGTGCGCACTCAGGTCGAAGTTGGTACGCGAATGAATCCCCTCCAACTCTTTGAAACCCATGGGAAATTCAAATTCTATATCGGTAGCAGCGTTGGCGTAATGTGCCAGCTTATCGTGGTCGTGAAAACGGAATTTTTCTGCCGGGATGCCGGTGGAGAGATGCCAGTTCATGCGTTTTTCCTTCCACGATTTGTACCATTCCATTTCAGTGCCGGGGCGTACAAAAAACTGCATTTCCATCTGCTCAAATTCGCGCATACGAAAGATAAACTGCCGGGCTACAATCTCATTCCGGAAAGCTTTTCCTGTTTGGGCAATGCCAAACGGGATTTTCATTCTGGAAGTTTTCTGCACGTTCAGGTAATTGACAAAAATTCCCTGGGCTGTTTCGGGGCGAAGATAAATTTCAGAAGCACCGTCTGCAGTAGAGCCCATCTGAGTGGAGAACATCAGGTTAAACTGTCGCACATCTGTCCAGTTTTTGGAACCTGAAACCGGATCGGCAATACCCAAATCTTCAATAAGCTGTTTGATGGCTGCCATATCCGAACGATCCATAGCCGGATAAAGACGAGCCTTTATCTCTTCCATCTTTTGGCGGTTAGCCACCACCCGCGGGTTAGTTTCCTGAAATTGTTTTTCATCAAAACTCTCACCAAAACGTTTTCGTGCTTTGGTAACTTCTTTGTTGATTTTAGCTTCTATTTTGGCGAGATAATCTTCTACCAGCACATCAGCACGGTAGCGTTTTTTTGAGTCTTTGTTGTCTATCAGCGGATCGCTAAAGGCATCTACATGGCCCGAAGCCTTCCAAATGGTAGGATGCATGAAGATGGCTGCATCGAGGCCCACAATGTTTTCGTGCATTTGCACCATGGCTTTCCACCAATAATTGCGGATGTTTTTTTTCAACTCCACACCGTTTGGGCCGTAATCGTATACGGCACTCAGCCCGTCGTAGATATCGCTGGAAGGGAAAACAAATCCGTACTCTTTTGCGTGTGCAATAATTTTCTTTAATAAATCTTCTTGTTGTGCCATGATGTTAAATTTGAAGTGCGCAAAATTACAAATATTCGGAGATACACAGGTTTTTTCTTTTTGGAATAGGGGTATAGATGAAACACGTTACTTCCAATGACGAAATCATAATGAAAGACCACAGACTGGTTAAGGTAAATGAAGAAAAAATTCTTGTCTTCATACCTGAACGGGACAAGTAGCTTTAGGAGAAACTTTAAATTCAGATTTTGATGTCAGAATGTAGATTTAAACTTCCGGTTTCCGACTTCTAAAATTTTACTTCTGATTAAAAATCCTGGTCTGTCGTTGAATAGATTCTTTGTGAATCAGGTTCAGCAGTTTTTTTAAAAAATGTTCATCCAGCCCCAGATGGGTGCCTATAGACAGCCTGTCGGTGATGATTCCCGCCCAGCGTTTCATTTGTAAAATAGTGATGTTGTTGTCGCGTTTGTAATCACCAATTTCTTCAATAATCTCCAGCCTCCTGGCAAGAATCTGAAGCATTTCGCCATCCAATTTATCAATTTCGGTACGTAGTGTTTCCAGTTTGTTTTCAAAATCAGGATTTCCCGTACGTTTTCGTAAGATAAGGTTGTGCAACAGTTTATCCAGCGTATTGGGGGTAATCTGTTGGGCAGCATCGGTGAGTGCATTTTCCGGATTTTCGTGAACTTCGAGCATGAGGCCATCCATTTCGAGGTCAACTGCTTTTTGAGAAATCTCCTGCAGCAGGTCGCGACGACCGCAAATATGGCTGGGATCAACAATAATGGGAAGTTGAGGTACCAGCCGTTTCAGCTCGATGGGAATTTCCCACATGGGGGCATTGCGGAAAAGAGATTTCTCAAAATAATGAAAGCCGCGATGGATGGCAAGAAGTTGCTTTATGCCGGCAGTGTTTACCCGCTCCAATGCGCCAATCCACAGTTTCAGATCTGGAATAATGGGATTTTTTACCATCACTGTTACGGGAGCTCCTTTCATGGCTTCTGCCAGTTCCTGAACCAAAAACGGGTTTACAACGGTTCGTGCCCCGAGCCAGAGAATATCTATTCCGTATTTCAGCGCAAGCTCCACGTGGCCGGCACGAGCTACCTCAACGGTGGTTAATAATCCGGTTTCATCTTTTACCCTTTTTAACCATTGCAATCCCTGTTCGCCCACACCTTCAAAAGCACCGGGGCGGGTACGTGGCTTCCATAACCCGGAACGAAAAACTTTTACTTCCGGAATTTTGGCTATCTGGCGGGCTGTCCGCATAACCTGTTCTTCACTTTCGGCGCTACATGGCCCGGCAATGACGAGTGGAAATTCTTCCGGTTGCCAAAGGTTACCCTGTGCGGCTATGTCCATATCTGTACTCACACTGCAAAAATAAACATTTGACAACAGTCACAATAGTTTTGTACTTTTGCCCCCGAAAGAACCCACTATTTTAGGACGTACATTTACATGAAATTTCAAGAACTTAATTTATCCGATACCCTGCTGGAAGCCATTTCATTTATGGGTTTTGAGGAGGCTACCCCGATTCAGGAACAAGCCATTCCGGCCATTATGGAACACAAGGACCTGATTGCCTGTGCGCAAACCGGAACAGGAAAAACAGCCGCTTTTATTTTACCTGTTTTGAATGAGCTTACCGATCACAACAAGCATCAAACCAAAGTGTTGGTGATAGTTCCAACTCGCGAACTGGCGCTTCAGATTGACCAGCAGATACAGGGATTTTCTTATTTTACCCCGGTTGAATCCATTGCGATTTACGGTGGCGGCTCCGGCTCCGAATGGGATCAGCAAAAAAGAGCACTTACTTCCGGAACAGAGATTATTGTGGCTACGCCGGGCAAACTCATCTCCCATTTGAACATGGGTTATGTAAAATTTGAACATTTAAGATATCTTATTCTCGATGAAGCTGATCGCATGCTGGATATGGGCTTTTATGAAGATATTCAAAAGATTATTACCTATCTGCCCAAAGAACGGCAAACGTTGATGTTTAGCGCCACCATGCCATCAAAAATAAAACAGCTTGCGGCAAAAACGTTAAACCACCCGGTGGAGATAACCATTGGCATGTCAAAGCCTGCCGAGGGGGTTTTGCAGGCAGCATATCTTACTTTCGAGAACCAGAAAACACCGCTGATTATTGATTTAATTACTGATAAACCGGAGGTGAAAAGTATTTTAATTTTTAGCTCTACCAAGAAAAAGGTGGGTGACATTGTGCGGGGTTTGCGTGGAAAAGGTTTTAACGTGGAAGGTATTTCGTCTGACCTGGAACAAAGCCGGCGGGAAGAGGTGCTGCGTGGATTTCGCTCCAAGCGTACGCGGGTTCTCGTAGCAACGGATGTGCTTAGCCGCGGTATTGATATCAAAGACATTGACATTGTTATAAACTACGATGTTCCGGGCGATGCCGAAGATTATGTACATCGTGTGGGCCGTACTGCCCGCGCCGCTTCATCAGGTCTGGCTATTACGCTTATAAACGAACGGGATATGATGAGCTTTCGCCAGATTGAAGAACTTATCGGAAGCGAAGTGATGAAACTGCCTCTGCCTTCTGCCCTTGGCGATGGTCCAAAATGGAATCCAAAATCTGTTCAGCGCACCTTCCGTGGAAAAGGCGGTAATTTTCACGGAAAGGGGAAACCGCGTAGAAAAGATAACAGAAGAAACGACAACCACAGGAAAGACACTAGAAAAGAACGATGAACTATTTCCCGGCTATTTTTGATTTTTATTCTTATACCAGGTGATTTCCGGTAATATAAAATCCAGACATTTCTTTACTGATGCTTCAATACTCAGCCGGTCGGTTCTTATTTCAATATCGGGATGTAATGGCGGTTCAAAAGGGGCATCAATACCGGTAAATTGTTTTATCTCCCCGGCACGTGCCTTTTTATATAACCCCTTTACATCGCGTTGTTCGCATACATTTAGTGGCGCATTAACAAACACTTCTATAAAATTTTCCAATCCGATAATCTCTTTTGCCATTTGACGGATAGCAATGGAGGGGCTTATGAAGCCGTTAATACAGATAATTCCACAGCTCAAAAATAATTTGGAGACTTCTGAAATACGGCGTATGTTCTCAAAGCGATCTTCTTCCGAAAATCCCAGGTTGTTGTTGACACCGGTTCGGATATTGTCGCCATCCAAAACCTGCGTCAGGAACCCGCGTTTGCTCAATTCTTTTTCAATATGCCTCGCTATTGTTGTTTTTCCTGCACCTGATAATCCTGTTATCCAGATTACTTTGGCATGTTGCCTCAGCCGATCTTCCTTGTCAGAGCGATTCAGTATCTGATGAAATACAGGATGAATATTTTTTGATACCATGGATTCGGGATTAAATTAACAGAACAAATATAAACAGATAATTTTGTGTGGCAGAAGTTATTAATAATTTGAAGGCTGTTTGAGGGTTTTTAGACAGTCTGACGGCCTTGGCTATGCGTAGTTTGGGATTTTGAAACGATTAATTTTTTATTTACCTATATTTTCATTTGATACATAAATGTCATAGTTACAGTTAATTGTGGCGTACGATATGAGCCTTTGTTGAACTCAACCTCCGGTAGCTAAAGCCGATAATACTGAACAATTCCTGCCATTATTACAACATGGAGATATTGGGATATTTGCTCATAACTTAGTTTTTTAATAGCGAGCAAATTATTAATCTGGTCAATTTATATATACAATTAATTTGTCACTTATAATCATTGTCTAAATGTCGATTTACTTATAGCATGCTTGGTGCTAACGTCCTGATAAACCCTTTTAATGAATTTTTTCTCAACAAGATAATAAAATGTAAAAACCAACATCTGGTTTAAAGCAGCCACAACCAAACCATCAGGAGATTGGTACCAGATAGCAACAGCGTAAGCCGGTAACTGACCAATACCATACATGGGATTGCTAAAATATTTATATGGGCCGGTAACAACAAAATCTGTTATTTTTCTTCCAAGAAACATGTCTTTCCAGTAGTAAATATCAATTGTAACCACTTTTGCAGCCAGTACTTTTACGGTAAACCCGCCAATAAATAATATTGCTGTTATAATGAATATCAGGTATTTATCAACAAAACTAAACAGATTTCCCGGATTAGCAGAGGCAATGTATCCGATGCTGGCGGCATTATTAAAAAACAAAAAGCCCACCAGTGTCTCAAAATTAAGGTATCCCTTGTCTTCGCCCCATTTTTTAACAAACCAGTGACGGAGGCCATCTTTAGAAAGCACCACGGTAATAAAACCTATGTACAACACTTCACTAATTAAAAAGTAAAAAATGCCAAGTTCAGGATTATGAGGCAGAAAAACATTCAGCATCACAACAAAGGCAAGGGAGACAACCATTAAAATATCCCTAAAAAAATCAGCATTTTGAGGGACATAGCCAGCCATGGAAATCAGTAAGATGATAAAATGATAAGTCTGCTTAAACAGGTTTGGTTTAATATTGTTTTTTGTCAATTTTTCAAATTATAATATGAAGACTACAATCTTTTTCTAATTACGTTTACCGCCAACAAATATACAATTTATCCTAAATGGATTTATTTTCTATAGATTTACCATGGGGATATAATTTCTTGACTTCCAGGATATTTTAAATCATCTACCTGTTTAAAAACGGAAATACTCATAAAGAAAACATACACTGCTGTTTTCTTAACGAAGTTCGGTTATCTTTGATGTCTGAAAAATTATAGTCTATGAACACACTTGAACAATTAAAGAAATACACTACCGTTGTTGCAGATACCGGTGATTTTCAATCTATTGAAAAATACAAGCCACAGGATTCCACTACTAATCCGTCGCTCATATTACAGGCGGCTATGGATCCAAAATACAAATGGCTGGTGGATGACGCCGTAAATTATGCAAAAAAAGCCAACGGTGACGAGAAACAGAAGCTGCGTGAAGGGTTGAAAAAGACTTTTGTAAACTTTGGTGCTGAGATACTAAAAATTGTTCCGGGAAGGGTTTCCACCGAAGTAGATGCACGACTTTCGTTTCGGATTTATGATACCATTTCGTATGCCAAAGGGCTGATTCGTCTATACGAAAAGTCAGGTATTTCGCGGGAAAGGATACTTATAAAAGTTGCCGCAACATGGGAAGGCATTCAGGCAGCAGAAATCCTTGAAAAAGATGGTATTCACACCAACCTCACCTTACTTTTTTGCCTGACCCAGGCAGTTGCCTGTGCCGAGGCAAGTGTAACACTGATCTCCCCCTTTGTAGGACGTATTCTGGATTGGTACAAAAAAGAAAAGGGAGTTGACCACATTCCTGCTGAACAGGATCCGGGAGTTTTGTCCGTTCACGAGATTTACAATTATTATAAGAAATTTGATTATCCAACCGAAATTATGGGAGCCAGTTTCCGAAATAAAGAAGAGATTATAGCACTGGCAGGATGCGATTTACTGACCATCTCACCAAAATTACTGGAAGAATTAGAAAACGCGAACGAACCACTGAAACCTGTGTTAACACCGGAGAATGCCACGAAATCTAAAATGAAAAAGGTCAACCTGAACCAGATGGCTTTCCGCTGGCACATGAATGAAAATCCCATGGCCAACGAAAAACTTTCGGAAGGAATTCGCCGTTTCAGCAACGACATCCGCTCACTGGAAAAATATATCCGCGAGCAACTCTAAAGCGGTCGTTTCACTTTGAAAAAATCCGGTGAATATTCGGTAATCACCGGATTTTCTTTTTATCAGCATTCAAGTTTTGTTCCCAGCGATTTAAATCCTTCCCCAAGAATTTCATTGGAATTCAGAACGGTGACAAAAGCATGCGCATCTACTCTATGTATAAATTCCTGTAAAAGGGCTACTTCTCTTCGGTTAACCACAGTGAAAATAATCTGTTTTTCCTTTTGGTTATACATTCCTTTTCCGGCAATAAAGGTTCCCCCTCTGTTCAGGTCATGAATAATCTTCTCTCCTATTTCTTCAAATTTGTCAGAAATAATAAAAAGTACTTTATCATAATTTAATCCTTCGAGAATGGTGTCGAGTACTTTTCCGGTAATAAAAATAACAATAAGGGAATAGAGTGGTATTTTCCAGTCCTTGAATACAATTAACCCGAGCAGTACGATGGTGGAATCAACCATAATCATCAACTGCCCTACAGGCAGATGCGTGTATTTACTGATAATCATGGCAACAATATCACTTCCTCCGGAGGTGGCCTTCGACTTAAAAATAAGTCCCAGTCCGACACCCAGAAACAACCCGCCGAAAATGGAAGACAGCAGTGCATCGCCATGGACCAACGGCTCGTAACCGTATAAATAAGTAATGCCATCGTTAAAAAATGCTGTCAGCACAAATCCCACAACCGTTTTTACACCGAAGCGGGGACCGAGAACTTTGATACCGATAATAGTCAGCGGAATATCAAAAGCCAGTGCCATAAGACCCACCGGCGTTCCCAACACATAATGCAACACGATGGAGATGCCGTACACGCCTCCCGGAACAATTTTATAAGGTGTAATAAACAAAACAAAACCAGATGCGAGGATAAATGACCCCACGATAATAAGTGTGTAATCAATAAGCCATTTCTTACTGAATACCTTTTGTTTACGAAGAAAAGCCATAGCCGGTATTTTTTAAATTGTCATTTTAAAAGCCGGCAAAAATATCACCTTTCACCATGCAAAAAACAAAATAAAAAAAATAATTTTCTCCCGTATCAGTGTTGAATTTTTGCCAGGGCATCGGCAACAATCTGTGTGTGGTCAAAAGCAAGTAAAGGAAGTTGACCTATGGAAAACCATTGGGCTTTACGGGCATCATCTCCGGCTTTAATAAGCTGATTGTCTGTAACAATTCCCGTAAAGGCGATGGAAATAGTCCTGTGCCGCGGATCGCGGTCGGGAGCGCTGTAGGCTTTTAGCTGTTCCAGCGTAACATTTTGCAATCCGGTTTCTTCCATTAGTTCACGCTGGGCAGCTGCTTCGAGTGTCTCATTCATATCCATAAATCCTCCGGGGATAGCCCAAAATCCCTGAAAAGGTTCACGATCACGCTGAATGAGTAAAAGCTGTAAAACCTCTTTTGTCTTTTTAAAAACCAACATGTCAACAGTTACTGCCGGACGGGGATACCTGTAAGTATAAGACATAAATACAATTTTTTGACGAATATATCAAAAATTTATGATATGCCCTTTAATGTTCCGGACGGCGTGGCATCGTCTGTCGTGGATGCATGGGACGGGAATTTATCGGTTTGTTTCTCATAAAATGCATACGGCGTCGTTCCATCATTTCCAACCGCTTAGCCTGAACAGGCGAAAGAAAAGGTTTTAAATCGTGATGCAGATTTTTCATAAGTTGCTGCTGCTGTTGGCGAAAACGCATCATGTTTTCACGGTTTTTTTGACCGTATTCTTCAAGAACAGGTTTCATGTTTTTCAATTGTTCCGGAGAGGGATGCAACAGGTGCCTGAACTCGTATCGGAATCCCTGGTTTGTATAATATCTTTGCATGCGGTTCACCCGACTGTGTATGAGTCTTCCACTTACTAAAAATCCCAGCACAAAGCCAATCAGTAAAACAACAACAAAAGCAAGCGTGTATTTTAATTTTGTATTCATAACAATGTTTTTTGTCTTAAAAAATACTGAGTAATCCCAAATCAGGAGCATAGCCGTTGATGCCCAAAAGGCTGTTCAGATTCAGGCTTCCATCTATAAAATAAACGGTTATCAAAACCAAAATAATGGCTGCAACTCCCGAAAGCGCAACCATACGAAAAACCGCAAGAAAGGCAAACCCTTTTTCCCCTGCAATATGCTGCATCAACCGTTGAGTGAATCCGGCAGAAAAATCAACATCAAAATCAGCTATTTCAGCCCGCATATTATCCAGTGAGTTTTTCTCCCGCCGCAAGGCATCAGAGCTTTCCAGTGCTGTTTTTAATTTTTTGTTATCCGATGTGTTTAACGGCGCATCGTATGAACGTAACAACAATTGTTTTACATTTTCCATCATCTTATTTCTCCAGTCTTTGCAATATCGGTTTAAGTTTCTCCTGTGCTCTTGCCAGTCGTGAAAGTACGGTGCCGAGAGGTAAATTTAATAATTCGGCGGTTTCTTTAGTCGAAAAGCCCTGTATAATTCGCAACACAATCACGGTTCTGTATTTAATTTCCAACTGTGCCAGTGCTTTTTCCACCAGCTCAGCGTTGTCACTGTCGTGATAAGAACGTTCGTCTGCATGAAAGCTTTCGTGTTTCGTTTCGAGGCTCAGCCAGCGGTGCGATGTTCTTTTTTTCAACTCGTTTAATGACAGGTTAATGGCTATCCGGGTGAGATATGTTCCCAACGCGGCATCGCCCTTGTATTGATGCATAGAACGGTAAAAACGCAAAAAGGTATCTTGTCCTATATCATCTGCGTCAGCACGGTTACCCAGCATTCCTACTATGACTTTTGCTACCATTATCCGATATTTATTTACAATCGTTTCAAAAGCATTCTGGTCTCCTGACATCGCGGCTTTCACCAGGGAAACATCATCCGCATATTTATCCATCACCTTTTCCAAAAAGCTTCTGTTTTATTATTGACAATCAAAAAGCATGTTTTATTCCAAAATATCTTTTTGTTTTATGCCAAATATACGCTAAAATTACCGGTATAAGTTATTCCTTCCGGAGCAAACGCATCATAATTCAGACTTATTCGGATTTGCAATTCGAATGTTGAAGAACAAAATGGTGTCAACAAAAATGTGTTTTCCCTGTTATTTTGGGCTGAAAGCGAGGCGGCCACTAATTCACGAATCTTTTCTTCGTGAATTAGTGGCCGCAGTTATCGTCTGGAAAAATTTATTTTTAGGAATAAATACCAATCTCTTTTCCCGCAGCATGGATTTTATCGATGGCTTCATCAATTTGCGATATAGAATGTGTTGCCATCAGGGCAAAGCGCAACAGTGAATCTTCAGGTCGTACAGCCGGCGTTATAACGGGATTAATGAAAACGCCCTTTTCCAACAATATTTTTGAAATGATAAAAGCTTTGGTATTATCGCGGATATAGATTGGGATAATAGGCGTTTCCGAATTTCCGATATCCATTCCCAATTCAATAAATCTTTTTTTAGCATGATGGGTGTTTTCCCAAAGTTTTTCCACATGTTCAGGTTCAGTCTCAATAATGTCAAGTGCGGCAATAACACTGGCAGCAGCCGCCGGAGGCAGACTGGCACTAAAAATCATCGACCGGGCATTGTGCTGCAGATAGTTAATTAAATCTTTACTACCGGCTATAAACCCGCCAATGGAAGCCAGCGATTTGCTGAAAGTTCCCACGATCATCTCCACTTTGTCATCAAGGCCATAATGGTTCACTGTCCCCGTCCCGTTTTCACCAAGAACGCCCAATCCGTGGGCATCATCAATCATAACCGAAGCATCATATTTCTCTGCAAGCTGTACAATTTTATCCACATGGGCAACGTCGCCTTCCATACTAAAAAGGCCATCGGTAACAATTAGCCTGAGGGAGTCGGGGTTGGTATTTTCCCCAAGATTTTTCAACACTTTTTCAAGAGAGTCCATGTCGTTGTGACGATATTTTAAAATCCGTCCAAACGAAAGACGTGTACCATCGATGATTGAAGCATGGCTTTGCTCATCGATAATAGCCACATCATTTCTTCCTACAACAGTGGGGATGGCGCCAAGATTAGATTGAAATCCCGTGGAAAAAGCAAGCGCAGCATCTTTGTTTACAAAGCGTGCCAACCGGTGTTCCAGCTCGACATGAATATCCAGTGTTCCGTTCAAAAAGCGTGAACCGGCAGTTCCTGTTCCGTATTTTTTTATGGCAGCAATGGCTGCTTCTTTTACTTTCGGATGGCTGGTAAGGCCGAGATAACTGTTGGAACCGAACATGGAAACTTTGTGCCCATCAATCTGAACCTCGGCGTCCTGCCCCGATTCAATAACTCTGAAATAAGGATAGACCCCGAGATTTTTATACCTTTGAGGTTCAGTAAATCTTTCAGCGCGTTTTTGTAAATTACTCATTCTGTATCTATTACGTTAATATCCTTTTAGAAAAAAATTTTTCAAAACCTTGCAAAGCTATTTAAAAATGATTTAAAAGTAACACTTTTTAATAAAAATCGACAGAATTGCCCTTTTAATACTGTAAAGAAACGTGTTGCATTGCCAAAAAATAACAGAACCCTGACAAGAAGGCGTCCGTTTCCGGAAAATTTTATCGGGCAGCCTCAAACTGTTTTAAAAAGCGGAGATCATTTTCAAAGAATAAGCGTAAATCGTTTACCTGATATTTTAACATCGTTATTCTTTCTATTCCCATTCCAAAAGCAAAACCCGTATATTTTTTATTGTCGATATGACAGGCTTCCAACACATTTGGATCTACCATACCACATCCTAAGATTTCCACCCATCCTGTATATTTACAGATGTTACAGCCTTTGCCTCCGCAGATATTACAAGAAACATCCATTTCTGCCGATGGCTCTGTAAAGGGGAAATAGGATGGACGAAAACGTATTTTGGTATTTTCTCCGAAAAGCTCGCGGGCAAAGTAAAAAAGTGTCTGTTTCAAATCGGTAAACGATACATTTTCATCCACATAAAGGCCCTCCACCTGATGAAAAATGCAGTGTGCACGTGCAGAAATAGCTTCGTTACGAAACACGCGGCCGGGGGAAATGCTCCGAATGGGTGGTTGTGTTTTTTCCATCACCCGCACTTGTACCGACGAAGTGTGTGTACGCAGTGCAAGATCGGGGTCTTTTTCTATAAAAAAAGTATCCTGCATGTCGCGGGCAGGATGATCTTCGGGAAAATTAAGTGCTGTGAAATTATGAAAATCATCCTCAATCTCAGGACCTTCCGAAACTGAAAAACCTATTCTGGAAAAAATATCAATAATCTCATTCCTTACAATGGAAAGAGGATGCCTTGTTCCCATAGGACTTAAAGCGGGCAAACTTAAATCAAAGCCACTGTCCTGCAAATCCGATTGTTGATCCAGCGTATCTTTAAGGCTGACAATTTTATTCTGAACAGATTGTTTCAGGGTATTGATAAGCTGACCCATTTCGCGACGTTCTTCCGGAACCACCGTTTTAAAATCGGCAAACAGTGCGGGAACCAGCCCTTTTTTACCTAAAAATTTTATTCTGAAAGTTTCAAGTTGTTCCAGGCTTTCAGCAGAAAACCCCTCAACCTCTTTCAAAAGGGCATTTATTTTATTTTTCATTCTATTATTTTTCTGTTCAGTTTTCCAAAATAGAAATAGTCATGGTAACGGGCTCCAAAGGCTTGTTATGTGCATCGGTTTTAACAGAAGCTATTTTATCCAGTACATCAAAACCGGAAAGCAACTCGCCAAATACCGTGTAGCCGCCATCTAAATGCGGTGTACCACCAAGGGTTTTGTATGTTTCTCGTTCTTCCTTGGTAAAAACATGTCCTGTGCTGGCTGTTACAGCATCCAGGTATTGGTCATCCACTACCTGTCCTTGCACAATATAAAATTGCGAGCCACTGGAGCGCTTTTCCGGGTTTACATTATCGCCCATCCGGGCAGCCGCAAGAGCACCCTTTTTATGAAAATGGTTAGGAAGAATTTCGGCAGGAATAGTATATCCGGGATCAACACGCCCATCTTTATTCCCCCCTCCCTGAATCATAAAATCTTTAATTACACGATGAAAAGTAGAGCCATTATACCAGCCCTCTTTAATTAGTTTAATAAAATTGTCGCGATAGAGCGGTGTATCGTTGTACAAAACTGCCATCATGTCCCCGAATTTGGTGTGGATAACAACAATTGTTTCGGGTTTATTCTTATGAGCCATAACTGATAAACTTAAAAAAAGTCCAAATATGAAGATTAATTTTTTCATTCTGTAAAGCTTTTGCTTTCAGCGTGCAAAATTAGCAAAAAGTAAAGATACGGAGAAACAAAAAGCCCCGGGTAGCAAAAGGTTATCCCTGCTCTTTACGGGCCGCCATAAAACACTGTCTGCAAAGTGGTTCGTAAGCATCTGTTTCCCCCAGCACCACAAGGTTGTCGTCTTTTACAGTACGATGCGAATAATTGGCAAGATTTCCGCATCGAATACAGATAGCATGAACTTTAGTAACATATTCGGCGATAGCCATGAGCTTGGGGATGGGGCCAAACGGGTTGCCCAGATAATCCATGTCGAGGCCGGCTACAACCACCCGTTTTCCACGCATAGCAAGATCATTACATACCGATACCAACTCTTCACCAAAAAACTGGGCTTCATCGATACCGACGACTTCAAAATCTTCGGCATAGAACAAAATCTGAGATGCATTCTCCACAGGTGTGGATGAAACAGCCTTGGCATCGTGCGAAACCACATCGGTCTCATCATAACGTGTGTCCACTGACGGCTTAAAAATCTCCACTTTTTGCCTGGCAATACGCGCACGGTTCAACCGGCGAATAAGTTCTTCGGTCTTTCCGGAAAACATGGAACCACAAATCACTTCTATCCAACCGGCACGTACAGAATTGTTTCGGTCTTTTTCGAGAAACATGAATTAAATGTTAATTTTCTTACTATTTTTGAAAGGACAAATTTAACCAAATCTGTTTAGTATTTGCCGGAGGTAATGAGCATTTTTTCTGTTTTTTTCCGTTTCGTTATTTCGATGGTATTGGTATTATTTCCAAACAGATAAAAAAGACATTATGGATAAAGAATCATTGCTCACTCAGATAAAAACAGCTTTAGAAGAGCTTCTGAACCAAACACAAAAGCTGGAAAAAAGAGAACAACCGCCGCATCAGATTGACAAAGACCTGCTATTGGAAAAAACACGGTCGTTATATGAGCAGATGATGGCACTGGAAGATGTTAGCAGGGAAGAAAAGCCACCGGAACCAAAACCGGCAACAGAAAACGAAACGCCTGCAGAGCTTGAAACAGAAGAAAAAGTAGTAGAAAAAGAAGGGACTATTACCGAAATGTCATCATCTGAAGTTGAGAATAGCGGTCGGGCAGAACCTAATGAAACAGCTCCGGAGCCGGAAAAGAAACCCGAACCTGAAAACATGCCGAAAGCAGAAGAAATGCCGGAAGAATCACGAAGGACTGAAGTGCAGGCCGAAAAAGATAATACACCGCCAGAAAAGGAAAAAAGACCTGTTGACGCACCCAAAACAACACTGGACCTTTTTTCAGAAGCACCTCCCGAAACGCTGGGCGATTCCCTTACTTCTGTAAAAAAGCCGGTATTGGCTGACAGCCTGCAAATGAACGGCATAAGCGATTTGCGTGAAGCCATCGGTATTAATGATAAATTTTTGTTTATTAATGAACTTTTCAACGGCGATCTGGAACGTTACAATAAGGTCATTGACGAACTAAACGGTTTTTCAGGATTATCCGGCGTACAGACATACCTGACCGAATTGCAAGTGCAGTACCAATGGGACGAACAGGGAAGCGCTTACCAAAAGTTGAATATTTTGCTGGAAAGAAAATTCGTCTGAAAACCTTACTGAAATGGCCAAACTATATCTTGTTCCCACCCCCATCGGCAACATGGAAGACATTACCCTAAGGGCAATGCGTATCCTCAAAGAGGTTTCAGTAATTCTTGCCGAGGACACGCGTACAACAGGAAACCTGTTGAAACACTACGATATACACAACAAATTACAGGCTTATCATATCCACAATGAGCATAAAATACTGGACAGTATTGTTCATCGTCTTTTGGATGGAGAAGAAATGGCACTGGTGAGCGATGCCGGGACGCCTTCCGTTTCCGATCCGGGGTTTTTACTGGTGCGTGAATGTCTGAAAAATGGCATCCCGCTGGAGACACTGCCCGGAGCAACCGCCTTTGTCCCGGCACTGGTAAACTCAGGATTTCCCTCCGACCGTTTCTTTTTTGAAGGTTTTCTTCCCCATAAAAAAGGGCGTCAGACACGCCTGAAAGAGTTGGCACAACTGTCACACACGCTGATTATTTACGAATCACCCCACCGACTGGTGAAAACACTGGAACAGTTGTCTGAATTTTTTGGTAAGGAACGTCCTGTTGCCGTCTCCCGTGAGCTGACCAAAATACACGAAGAAACTATCCGTGGCACGCTAACCGAAGTTCTCCGGTATTATAAAGACAAAACCATAAAAGGAGAAATCGTGATTGTGGTGGGACAGGTTGGAGATTTGTAAAATAAAGCACAACCCGCTCCAACTTATGACAGTCCCTTTGTATCGGGTATTTTCCTAATTTTGCTCAAAACAAAACACTGTTATGAATACAATATATCCGTTAAAATTTCAGCCCGTTTTTAAAGATAAAATCTGGGGCGGCCGGAAAATAAAAGATGTCCTTGGTATGGATTTCGGAAAGCTGCCCAATTGTGGTGAAGCCTGGGTAGTTTCCGGCGTGGAAGGTAATCCCACACTGGTAAAAAACGGTTTTTTGGCCGGCAACGAGCTGAATGAGCTGGTGAGTATTTACATGGGCGATTTGGTAGGTGATGATGTGTATGACAAATTCGGTGATGAGTTTCCGCTACTCATAAAATATATTGATGCCAACGACTGGCTTTCTATCCAGGTGCACCCGGATGATGAACTGGCAGCAAAACGAAAAATAGGGCGGGGAAAAACCGAAATGTGGTATATTATTGAAGCCGAAAAAAACGCGGAGCTCATCAGTGGTTTTAGTAAAAAGGTGGACAAAGAAACCTATCAGAAGTACTTGAACGAAAATAAGTTAAAAGAAATACTCAACTTTGAAAAAGTAGAAAACGGAGATGTCTTTTTTATCCCGGCAGGTCGTGTCCATTCTCTCGGCCCCGGCATTTTGCTAGCCGAAATTCAGCAAACTTCCGACACAACTTACCGTATTTACGACTGGGACCGTATTGATGCCAATGGCATGAAACGTGAACTCCACACCAAAGAAGCGTTGGATGCCATTGATTTTAAGGTTGCTGAAGCCTACAAAAACCACTACAAACCGGTAAAGAACAAAACTGTATCGCTGGTAAGCAGCCCTCAGTTTACCACTAACCTGCTGGAATATGACAAACCCATGCGAAAAGATTTTGAAGAACTTGATTCCTTTGTTATTTACATGGGTGTTGAAGGGCATAGTGTCCTGAAATGGGACAATGGGGAGGAAGAAATTGCATTGGGCGAAGCGGTGGTCATTCCCAATATCATTAACAACATCGAGCTGAAGCCTTTGGGAAAAGCAAAATTGCTTGAAATTTATTTGGTTTAATCTCAAAAGCATACACTTGTGAAATGTTTCGAAACAAACAAAAAAGAAAATTTTTTATCAAGAATAAAACGGTTTGGATTTAATATTTTCCCCGCTTATCACTGTTCAGGAGGAAAAGTCAGGTTTATCTCCGACGACTGGAAAGAAATTCACGTTTCTATTAAACTTAATTTCATTACCAGAAATTATGTGGGAACCGTTTTTGGTGGTGGCTCTTATTCTGCCCTCGACCCCATGTATATGATTCAGCTAATTCAAAATCTGGGACCGGATTATGTGGTCTGGGACAAGGAGGCTACCGTGAAATTTATACGTCCTATCAAACGCCGGGTTTGCGCCCGATTTCTGATTACCGACAAAATGATTACCAAAATTAAAGAAACCATAGCCGGACAAAAGGAGATGACCCTGATGCTGCCGGCATACTTTGAAGACAAAACGGGGAAAAAATACGTGGAAGTGGATAAAAAATTGTATATCGCTGACAAAGCCTTTTACAAAGAAAAAAGGGAACGAAAAAAAGGTAAATAGAATAATAATACGCAGATATATTCCTTTAATCTTTCATCCACTCAAACAATCGGTAATGTTCACCATCCATGCCGAGCTTACGATAAACCGCCATGGCTTGTTTGTTTGTTTTATCCACATAAAGGCGGATTCCGGCCACATTGCCATCTTCAGAAGCCCATTTTTTAATGTGTGAATACATCTCTTTATAAACACCCTGATTCCGGTACTCCGGAAGCACATATACCGACTGTATCCAAAGCACTGTTTTGTTACGCCAGTCGCTCCATTCGTAGGTAATAAGCAGAGAGGCTATCACTTTACCCTCCTCTTCAGCCACAAAATACTTACCCTTTTCCGCATCGCGTAACACATGCATAACACCCTCGTTTATTGTTTCTTCATCCAAAACAAGGCCTTCTGTATCCTTGGCCATTTTCATTTGAAAGCCGACAATTATATCCCGGTTTTCTTCTGTAGCCATCCTGATTTGTACCATGATTTTTAATAATTTTGACAAATAAATATTCAAAGATAAAATTATCTTACAAACGAATGAGCGAACCTATAAAACATGAGTGCGGTATTGCCCTCGTGCGGCTCCTGAAACCACTGGAATTTTACCAGGGAAAATACGGAACCACGCTGTACGGATTACAAAAACTGCATCTGCTGATGCAAAAACAACACAACCGCGGACAGGATGGTGCCGGCATGGCTTGTGTGAAATTTGATCTGCCACCGGGAAAAAAATACATCAACCGCATCCGTTCCAACAGTGCCACACCTATAAAAACTATTTTCAACAAAGTGTATGACGAACTGGAAATCATCCGACAACAACATCCAAAACGGCTCGATGATGTGGAATGGCTGAAAAATAACGTGACTTTTACCGGGGAACTTTTTCTCGGACATTTGCGATACGGCACCTACGGCGGCAACGATGTGAAAAATCTGCATCCGCTCAAAAGGGCCAACAACTGGAAAACCCGCAACTTGTTGCTCGCCGGCAATTTCAATATGACCAACAATGATGAACTACTGGAACACTTAATCGGTTTAGGGCAGTATCCGCAAGAGACTTCCGACACCATTACCGTGCTGGAAAAAATCGGCCATTTTTTGGACGAGGAGAACGAACGGCTTTATCGAGAACTGAAAAACAGGGGTATTTCTAAAAAAGAGGCCACCGATGAAATTATAAAAAAACTTGATTTACTGCCCATTCTGCGTGAATCTGCCAAGCGGTGGGATGGTGGATATGTCATCAGCGGACTGCTCGGACATGGCGATGCTTTCGTGATGCGCGACCCGGCCGGTATTCGTCCCGCTTTTTATTATGCTGATGATGAAATTGTGGTGGCAGCATCAGAACGTCCTGTCATTCAGACGGCTTTGAATGTTCCGATAGAAAAAATACGTGAGTTGGAACCGGCTCACGCCCTGATTATCCGGAAAAGCGGAGAGCTTATTAACGAGGCTTTTATGAAACCATTGCCTAAAAGGGCCTGTTCGTTCGAGCGCATCTACTTCTCACGTGGAACCGACAAAGATATTTATCTCGAACGGAAAAAGTTAGGAAATCTGCTGGGAAATTCTGTTTTGGAGGCCATCGACTACGACCTGAAGAATACGGTCTTTTCCTATATTCCCAACACGGCTTCTGTGGCTTTTCAGGGGTTGGTTGAACAGTTGAATGATTTTACTGCCGGGCAGATAAAGGGAAAGATCCTTTCAGAACAAGGCAAACTCTCTAAAGAACGGCTTGATGTTATATTCTCCGACCGGCCACGTGTGGAAACTATTGCCGTAAAAGATGCTAAATTGCGCACTTTTATTGCCGCTGATAGCCAGCGTGATGACCTCGTGGCCCATGTCTATGACGTAACTTATGGCATAGTCCGCAACAACATCGACACGCTGGTGGTGCTGGACGATTCCATTGTGCGCGGTACCACACTCAGGCAGAGTATTATCCGTATCCTCGACCGGCTGCATCCAAAAAAAATGCTGATTGTTTCCTCGGCCCCGCAAATCCGTTATCCCGATTGTTACGGCATCGACATGGCCCGGCTGGGAGATTTTGTGGCTTTTCGGGCTGCTATCGCGCTGCTTAAGGAACACCACCTCGAAAACATCATTAACGAGGTATATGCCAAAGCCAAAGCACAGGAAAACCGGCCCAAAGAACAGATTATCAACCCTGTGAAAGACATTTACAAGCCCTTTACACCACAGCAGATTTCAGATAAAATTGCGCAACTCGTTACCTCTCAGGAGGTGAAAGCCGAAGTTGCCGTGATTTACCAAAGTATTGAAAACCTGCACCAGGCCATCCCCCATCACAAAGGCGACTGGTACTTTACCGGCGACTATCCCACACCGGGAGGCAACAAAGTGGTGAACCAGGCTTTTATCAATTATGTGGAAGGACGAAATGAGCGGGCATATTGAAAAGTAAATCAGGCTTTATGCCTGAAAATACATGTGTAAAAAATCAAAGCTATTATGAAAAAGGTTATCTTTGGAATACATAAGCACTAAATCCAAAATGAGAATAACCGAAAGAAAATATC
>WFNG01000060.1 GCA_015488735.1 Bacteroidales bacterium
GAGTAAAGCACAGGCTGACCGTACACTGGAACTCATCAAGAAGCCCGATGCCAATTACACCCGTTTTAACAAAATATGGGAAGAGGTATATGGCCTCAATGGTTTATACACCATGAAACCGTAAGTAAGTCTTATCTCGAACTCAGGTTAATAAGGGGAAATCATAAAAAAGGAGGTCGTCTAAAAAGGTGATATTGGAGGACTCACGCCAAAAGCGCCAAGAATTCGCAAAGATTGCAAATCATTTAGCTGTAATAACTTAAGCTTTGCGTTCTCCGCGTTAAAATTTTGCGCACTTTGCGTGAAACCTGCTTTCCGGATAACCTCTTTTTTTTAATTCGTGTAAAGTGCTTCTATTTGCTCTTTGTATTTTTCCAATACTTTTCGGCGTTTCAGTTTGAGTGTAGGTGTTAGCATGCCGTTTTCAATAGACAGCGGTTCGTTGATGAAAATATATTTTTTAGGAATTTCGTAGCGTCCGTAATCTCCTTCCAGATGGCTTTTGATTTCCCGTCCTATAAATTCATGCACAACAGGAGAATTTACCAGTTTGGCCACTTTTGTCTTGAGCTGTAATTCTTTTGCTGTCCTGCTCATAACCTCGCAATTCAAAAAGACGATACATACGTTAAAAGGTTTTCCATCACCAAACACCATGGCATTCTCAATGTAGGGCAGCAGCCTGATGTCCTCTTCCAGAGCCGAAGGAAAAATATATTTACCATTCTCCAGCTTGTATTGTTCTTTGATTCTACCGGTAATCCATAAGTATCCATCGCTGTCCAGTTTCCCCCGGTCTCCTGTTCGTAACCAGCCATCTTCGGTCATAATCGTTTTCGTAGCTTTTGGTTTCTTGTAGTACCCCTGCATGACGTTGGGCCCTTTTACCAGTACTTCGCCATCGGTGCTTCCTTTCTGGACGATGGAATAATCAATCTTTATTTGAACATTTTCCAGCGGTAGCCCCACGCTACCCGGTCGGTTCATTCCCGGCGCGTTCATCGTGATAGCCGGGGAAGTTTCGGTCAGCCCGTAACAGTCATAGATGGGAATTCCTGCATCGCCAAAAAAAGCGGATACTTCCTGATTCATCAAAGCACTTGCTGTTAAGGCACCCCGAAGTCTTCCGCCAAAAATAGACCTGATTTTACTGAAAACCAATTTATCGGCAATGCTAAGCCTGAGCTTGTTAGAAAGGCTCGATTTGTTTTCGCTGAGAAGCTTCCGATGCTCTTTTCCGGCTTCGACACTCATTTTAAAAAGTTTTTCTGTCATCCCTCCTTTACTTTTCATAACTTCGTGGATGGTGTCGTAAATTTTATTGAAAACGCGGGGCACACCCAATATAAAAGTAGGATGAACATTTTTTAAGTCATCGGCAAGGGTCTCCACACTTTCCATAAAAGCTATGGCACCGCCAAACTGGAACCAGTTGTACAACTCGGCCACCTGGCCATAACTGTGTGCCCAGGGTAAAATGGAAAGACTTACATCATCGCGGTTAAACATGGGGTATTTATGATAACCTCCCAATGCATTGCTGCGAAGGTTATGATGCGACAGCAGGACCCCTTTTGGATTGCCGGTGGTGCCGGAAGTATAAATTAGAACGGCTATATCAGCGGGAGCAGGAGCTTGCGATGAGATGGGCTTATCTGCACCCTTCTCCTCCAGATACTGCATGGAAATATTTTTATCATCACACGCGATGCAATAAATATGCTGTAGCGTAGCTATCTCGTTAACCAGACCTTTTACTTCATTGTAAACTTCCTGGTTTGAAACCAGCAAAAATTTTATTTCAGCATCCTGAATGATATAACGCCAGGCTTTGAAAGTTTCGTTCTCGTACATGGGAACAAAGCGTGCTTCTAAACCGAATGTGGAAAAAGCTGCTATAGCCCATTCACTACAGTTGTTGGCAATAATACCTATGGAATCTCCTTTTGAAATACCCAGTGATGCCAGACCAGCACGAAAGTCATCGGTTCGTTTTCGGATGTCGCCATAAGAAGACCATTCATATTCACCGGTCTTTTTATTTTTTGTTCCAAACAGCTGCCGTTCCTTGAAAAGCTCTGTGGATTGCTCAAATAAATCTAAGAGATTGGTTGTTTCTTCAAGATGATTTGCCATAAGTTTGTCTGGGTTAAAATTTCACCCAAACATACTAAAAAAGTGAATACTCTTGATGCTTTGGACTTATCTGAAGACAATATCATCAATCACCTTTTTCCCCACTTTGTCATTGAGTTTCTTTACCAGTTCGGAGCGTTGCATCATAAGCTCCTGCCGCAGTGCAGGGACATCCACTTTCACGTAAAGTATTTTGGATTTTACCCTGAGGTTTTCGGTGTGCGCGGCATATACGTTTCCCACAACAGTTTCCCATGAGTCGATGAGTGTTGTCTCCAACAGCTTGTCATTGAAGCCGTAAGCACGTATGAGTTGCTCGATGGCCTCCTTCAGGCTGTATTGGTTGTCGCGTTTTATCATGCTAACTCTTTAATGGTTCCGTTTTCTACAAGGAAAATTTTGTGATCGATTTTAATTTTCTCAAAGATACCGTTAATCCGCATAGGCTGAGTGTCGGTAATGAAAACCTGTCCGAAATTTTCCTGGCTCACCAGCTCCACAATTTGTGCCACCCGTTTGTCGTCCAGTTTGTCAAAAATATCATCGAAAAGCAGGATGGGTTTAAAACCTTTTTTAAGGCGTGTGTACTCAAATTGTGCCAGTTTTATGGCTATCACGAAGGATTTTTGCTGCCCCTGAGAACCAAATTTCTTTACAGGAAAGCCATTCATTTTAAAGATAAGGTCATCTTTGTGAATTCCGATGCCCGTATAACGCATCGCGCGGTCTCGTTGGATGGAATCTTTCAGAAGCTCATCAAAATCTTTCTCTTCCAGCTGAGAGTTGTAAGTAATGTTTACCTGTTCATTTTCTTGTGAAAGATAACGGTAATAGCGATCGAAAAGCGGGTTAAACTCTTCGAGAAATTGCTTCCGTTTTTGAAACAGGGCTTCTCCCGGTTTCAGCAGCTTTTCATCCCAAACGGCAAGCGAAAGTTCGTCAAAATAATGTTGTTCGGCAAACTGTTTCAGCAGGATATTGCGCTGCTGTAGCGCTTTGTTGTAGTCCAGCAGGTCGGTGAGATAAAATTTGTCAAACTGGGAGATGACACCATCAATATATTTCCTCCTTAGCTCACTGCCATCGTTAATCAGGTCGCGGTCGTAAGGTGAGATCATGACGAGCGGAATCTTTCCGATATGATCCGAGAAACGTTCATAATCTTTTTTGTTAAACCGGAATTGCTTCTTCCGGCTGCGTTGCTGGATACAGCTCACTTTGTCTTCCGTGGCCTCCTGATTTTTATAGTAGCCATGCAGGGCAAAGAAATCCTGTTTGTGCAGAATATTCTGGGAATCAATGGAATTAAAGTAGCTTTTGGTAAAAGAGAGGTAATAAATGGCATCCAGTACATTGGTTTTCCCGGCACCGTTGTCGCCCACCAGGCAGTTTATCTTCTCGTTGAAGTCAAAATCTGCATTTTCGTAATTCTTAAACTGTGTTAACGTAAGACGGGACAAATACATAGATCGTGTTTCTTTTGTCAAATATAAAAGTACAAAATTAAAAACCCTCGTGACATGACAATACTAAAAATTTTGCTTGTAAATGGCCAGTAAAAATTGAGGATTTTGAAAAGTTTAATTTAAAATCTACAGCTGTTAGGATCAGGGTAGCAAATCCTAACCAGCGCAGGATGAGTGATTCATTCCATGGATTACCTTCTAAAATTATCCAGTGAAGTGCTGATGGTGAAATAATTAGGTGATCCTGCACGGTGGTATGTAGATCTGGAATAATTAATACTGAAATGAGATATTTTTAATCCCAGACCCCATGAAAAGCCGACCATGCCCATCCGCTGGCTGATGCTTAGTTCCTGGCGGCGGCGGTAGTTGTATGAGCCCCTTATGATGAGATGTTTTCCAATAAGAAACTCTCCTCCAATAATCAGATGTCGCATAAGTTGGTTACTCATCTTCGAAAAGCCGGTAAGAGCAATGGGCTTACCCGAAATAGGATCGATACCACCCGGTGGGTTAGCGGTATTGTAGTAACTAATGTTCCATCGTTCGATGTGGTCGTAAACAAATGTAAACCGGAAAGGGACATGCGCCAGTTTTTTGGAAAGCGCCAGCGAAAGATCGAAAGGCAGGGGTGCTGTTGGCGTACCCGCTACATAAGGTTTTATCTGTAATCCCATGTTGGAAGCGGTTAAAGAGAATATCCAGTTAGTAGCACTTTTATAAGTACCTGCCACATCCACGGCGAGGCCGTAAGAGCTGTATGTTTCGTAGTAAGAATAAATTAGTTTGCCTGTTGCTCCAATGGAGAAGCGGGAATTGAGTTTTCGCCCCCAGCCAATGTTCAACGCATAATCAGCAGCGCCGAAAGTGCCGCCACGGTTTCCTGCGCTATTGGCATAATCAAATTTACCGTAATCCATGTACTGCATGCCGATGAGAAAACTGCCGGCTTTATCAAAAGTGTGGGAAAATAGCGCAAGCCCGTAATTAATCCCTGCAAAATATTTTACATAGGCCAGTGACAGATCGTTGTTCATCGCCGGATTAATCAACGAAGGATTGGCAAAAGCAATGTTGATATCGTTATCGTTGATAGCTGCCACATTGCTACCCAGTGCGGCCAGGCGTGCCGTTACCGGCTCCTGAAGAAAGGAAAAGGCATAATTGCCATATCCTTGCCCGCGGGAAAGTAATGGGGAAATTATCCCTGCCAACAGAATAAGTAAAATAACTTTATGCTTCACAGATTTTTTAATAAAGAAATAACGAAGGGTTTTACAATTTATTTTGAAACCGGAACAAACCTACAAAAATTTGGTGACACCGGCAGAAATGGCCAAATACAAAAAAGGCCCGGAATTACCGGGCCTTTTTATGTATAATCAGAAATTATGAATTTTGTTTCCGAATTAAATTCAATGCACTTCCTGATTTAAACCATTCAATCTGGTTTTCGTTGTAAGAGTGTTTTGCCTTGATTTCATCGGCAGTACCGTCAGTATGGTTTATAACCACGGTGAAGTCTTTGCCGGGAATGAAATCCTTCATCCCTTTTACGTCAAAAGTGTCATCTTCCAGAATTTTATCGTAGTCAGCCTTATTGGCAAAAGTAAGTGCCAACACGCCCTGTTTTTTCAGGTTTGTTTCGTGGATACGGGCAAAGGATCTGGCCATGACAACTTTCACACCAAGGAAACGGGGCTCCATGGCTGCATGTTCGCGTGAGGAACCTTCACCGTAGTTTTCATCTCCAATAATAATACTACCCACGCTGGCATCCCGGTAATGCTGAGCTGCCGTGGGAACGGCTTTGTAAGTGCCATCCAGCTGATCTTTCACCGAATTGGTTTTTTCGTTGAAATAATTTACGCCGCCAATCAGCATGTTTTGAGAGATGTTTTCCAAATGACCACGGAAACGCAGCCACGGGCCGGCCATAGAGATGTGGTCTGTGGTACACTTTCCTTTGGCCTTAATCAGCAAATGCAGTCCTTTAAAATCTTTTCCATCCCATTCCGGGAAAGGGGTAAGCAGTTGCAGGCGTTTTGATTCGGGACTCACTTTGATTTCAACCTTACTTCCGTCTTCGGCAGGTGTCTGGTATCCAGGATCGTCCACTTCAAATCCTTTGGGCGGGAAAACCATGCCTTCAGGAATATCCAGTTTTACTTTTTCACCATCGGCATTCACAAGATAATCTGTCAAGGGGTCAAAATCGAGCCGGCCGGCCAGTGCATAGCACATGACCATTTCAGGGGAAGCTACAAAAGCATAAGTATTTGGGTTTCCATCATTACGTTTGGCAAAGTTACGGTTAAAGGAGGTGATAATAGAGTTGCGGTGACCGTCTTTGATGCTTTCGCGATCCCATTGTCCGATACACTGTCCACAGGCGTTTGCCAGAACCGTAGCACCCATTTTCTCAAATTCGGCAATCAGCCCATCGCGTTCAATGGTATAGCGTACCTGCTCGGAACCGGGTGTTACAAACAATTCAGCTTTGGCTGTCAGCTTTTTTTCCACAGCCTGGCGGGCAATGTTGGCAGCCCGGGTAATGTCTTCATAAGAAGAGTTGGTACACGAACCGATCAACCCTGCTTCCATGTTTAATGGCCAGTCGTTTTTCTTTGCTGTTTCGGCAATTCTTGAAACCGGTGTGCGCAGGTCGGGAGTAAAAGGTCCATTCAGCGCGGGCTGCAATTCCGAAAGGTCTATTTCTATTACCTGATCAAAATATTTCTCAGGATGGGCATAAACTTCCTCATCTCCCGTAAGGCATTGACCAATTTTAGCAGCTTCTTGGGCAACATCGGCGCGGCCTGTCTGGCGCAGGTATTCCGCTGTGTTATCATCAAAACCGAAAGTAGAAGTTGTTGCACCAATTTCTGCGCCCATATTACAAATGGTAGCCCTGCCGGTGGCGGACATGGCCCGGGCACCTTCGCCAAAGTATTCAACAATAGCATCCGTACCACCTTTTACAGTAAGGATATCGGCCACACGCAGGATAACATCTTTCGGTGCCAGCCAGCCGCTGAGCTGTCCGGTTAATTTAATACCAATCAGTTTGGGAAATTTAAGCTCCCAGGGCGTGTCGGCCATCACATCAACGGCATCTGCACCACCTACGCCGATAGCAACCATTCCGAGACCGCCTGCATTGGGTGTGTGCGAGTCGGTTCCTATCATCATTCCACCGGGGAAAGCATAATTTTCGAGTACTACCTGATGAATAATTCCGGCACCCGGTTTCCAGAAGCCGATACCGTATTTGTTAGAGACGGTGGAAAGAAAATCATAAACTTCCTGGTTGGTATAGATGGCTCTGTCAAGGTCTTTTTTAGCGCCTTCTTTTGCCTGAATCAGGTGGTCGCAGTGAACACTGGAAGGAACAGCGGTTTTGCTTTTGCCTGCCTGCATAAATTGTAAAAGGGCCATTTGTGCTGTGGCATCCTGCATAGCTACACGGTCGGGACGGAAATCCACATAAGATTCGCCACGTGTATAAGTTTTCTTGGCAGCACCTTCGTCAAGGTGTGCGTAAAGAATTTTCTCGGCCAGCGTCATGGGACGGTTCAGTAACTTTTTAGCTGCCTCAACACGTTCCGGAAAACGGGCGTAAACGCCTTTAATCATTTCGATATCGAAAGCCATAATGTTTTTATTTTAAGATTATAATTCAGTTTTTTGCTCTTACACAAGAGCATTTTTCAATGCATGGCAAATATAGGAAAATAAGCTAAAAATATTCTGCCGGCAGGCAGAGACCTTCTAATTCAAACTGTTTCTAATTTGAGTAATTATTCAATTAATCCGCGCCCTGTCTTTTTTATGGCGCCTGCTGTTTTGAATTCAATAATGAGTTTGTCGAGAACGCCATTAATAAAGGTTTTGCTTTTGGGAGTGCTGAAATATTTTGCCAGCTCAATGTATTCGTTAAGGGTAACTTTTATAGGAATGGTGGGCATCTCTTTTAGCTCAACGATAGCCATCTTCAATAAGATGACATCCAGCATGGGTATACGGTCGTAATCCCAGCTTTTTGATTTTTCCCGAATGATTTCACTCAGCTCGTCATTACTCAGAATGACTTTACGATATAGCTTTTGCACAAAGAGTTTGTCGTCGTTTATCTTTTGATTTTCGGTAGAATAAATACCCGGCATGAGTTTGTCCGCAGTGAATTTGACAGACAGACTATCTATAAACTTAACAAGAAGCACACCACATAAATCGTAACCTTCTGAATAGTAAACGTTTTTTTCATCGTAATAGGATTGTAACAAGTCAAAATTCTGCATGAGCCGGTCTATCACTTTGATAAGAAACTTCTTATCATCTTCCAGAGATGTATGGTTATCCCGCATGTATTTAATATAGAAATCAGCCTCACGCATTAGCTTGTAGAACTTTAAGACCATGTTTTCTTCCGGTTTCCAGTTGATTTTTAACCGTGCTGTCATTTTCTGAAAGTCCTTGTTCTCTTCAAGTAGTTTTAACGCTTTATTTTCCACGAACTTTTGGATGGGATTCAGGTCATCTTCCGTTGGGAAATATTTTTTTTTGTTTTGCTCCATGCGCAAAAGCGCGAAATCTTTTATCTCCAGCAAAAACGAAAGCTGGTAGATAAATAATTCGTATAACTTGTCAATACTTTGAAATAATTGTCTTTCGCCGGAAGGTAGGTCTGTGTTGCTTCCTGAATACCAGGAATATAAGGCTTGAAGAACTTTGATGCGAAGGTGTCTGCGGTATAACATACTTGCTTTGCTATTTTATGAACGCTATTTTGGCCGCAAAAGTAAAAATAATCTCAATCGAATTCCATGATGGTAAAAAAAATGAAGGGCATACGGACCGAAATATTACATAACACCATTTTGACATATCAAAAAAGTAACTATTTTTACCGAAAAATATAGTGAATATTATTGAATATGAAAAAGGTTTCTTTACTTTTTGTTTTACTCCTGACAGTGTATGCTCAACAGGGATGTAAGCAGTTGGCCAACTTAACAAAGTTTCACATTAATTATAACACCCATGTTACCATAAAAAAAACACTGGGAATAGATTTGCCCATTACAGTTTTAACACCAAATATTACTACTAACTCAAGCAGTGAATTTGCCGCTAAAAACACCCATAAAAACCTCATTGATTTCATCAATTTATCCGAATTGGACATGACCATCACCTCACCGCAAAGTTCAACATTTGATTTTCTGAAGAATATCGAGATATCGATTTCTGCCAACGGCTTGCCGGATAAAAAAATAGCATGGCTCGATAACATTCCAAAAACGGGACTAAAACATATTGTCTTGGATGTGTCAACGGACGATTTAAAAGAGTATATAAAACAGGATAGCTTTGTGTTAAAGACAAAAACGACCACGCGGGAATTAATATCTCATGACACTGACATTGCTATTCATTGTAATTTTTTTGTTGATGCTAAAATTCTCGGACTTTAACAGAACGCGATAATATTGTCATGGGCCCTCATCTTTTCTTAATTTAATCCGTAACAGATTAATTGTATTTTTGGAAACGAAAAGAAACTCCTATGAATAAAATTGAAAAAGGCAAAAAAGCCAGGGTATCGTACACACTGACGGTGGCTGGCGATGCAGAAGTAATAGATCAGGCAGATGAGACGCATCCTGCCACGTTTGGTTTTGGACAAGGACAACTGATTGACGGTTTCGAAAAAAACCTGTTAGGTTTGCAAGCCGGCGATGTATTTGATTTTGTGATTCCAGCTGTCCAGGCCTATGGTCCAAAAGACACTTATGCTATTTTTGATATTTCCAAAGATACCTTCGCTGTAGAAGGTAAAATTGATGATGATTTACTGCAAATTGGTAATACTTTTCCTATGAGCGACAACGATGGAAATCGCCATGTGGGGAAAATAATTCAAATCAACGACGAAACGGTTACCATGGATTTTAATCATCCACTGGCCGGACAGGATTTACATTTTACGGGGAAAATACTTGAAGTATTTGGTTCGGATAAATAATCTTCATGGGGCAAAAGTGTGTACATTGCGGGGAAGATTGTGGGAGAAATCCTGTGATGTGGGACGAAAAGCCCTTTTGCTGTTATGGTTGTAAGACCGTTTACCAGATTCTCAACGAAAAAAAATTAGATAAGTATTACGAGATTCAGCCCATGTCGGGTATAAAGGTTGATCGTCAAGATGTTGGAGATAAATACGCTTATCTCGATAATGAAGAAATTGCCGGTAAGTTATTGGAATTTTCTGATAGCGGAGTTGGCAAGATAACCCTGTTTATTCCAACCATTCATTGTGCATCATGTATCTGGTTGTTGGAAAACCTGAATACACTTGATGCCGGTATTATCCGTTCGTCTGTTAATTTTCCCAATAAACAGGTGAGTATCACTTTTAAACCTGAAAAAGTTTCGCTGCGTCGTATTGTGGAAATGCTGGTTTCTATACATTACGTGCCCGAAATTAACCTGGAACAGCAACAGGGCAGGGATACAGGAAAATCGGAACGCACCCTACTGATAAAAATCGGAATTGCCGGTTTCAGCCTGATGAATGTAATGCTGTATAATTTCCCGGAATATCTGCCGGGTGGTGAACACCTTTCTCCCATGTTTCTCCGGTTTTTCGGATGGATGAGTATGTTGCTGGCTGTTCCGGTTGTCTTTTACTGTGCCAACGATTATTATTTGTCGGCATACAAAGCATTGAAACATAAAATAGTTAATATTGACCTGCCTATTTCCATTGGTATCTTTACGCTTTTTTTTCAAAGTGTATTTGATGTAACAACAGGGCAGGGAATAGGCTATATGGATTCGCTCACCGGCCTTGTGTTTTTTCTGCTTATAGGAAAGTGGTATCAAGGCAAAACCTATCGCGCACTTTCTTTTGAACGTGACTACAAATCTTATTTTCCTGTAGCGGTAACGCTTATTGGCGAAGATGGAGGGCGCACAGCTATTCCGCTGGCCAGGTTAAAAGAAAACGATGAAATTCAGATTCGTAATCAGGAACTGGTCCCCTCTGATGCGGAACTACTCAGCGAGAGTGCCAATATCGATTATTCTTTTGTTACCGGCGAAGCGCTTCCTGTTGAGAAGAAAAAAGGAGATATGATTTATGCCGGTGGCCGGCAGGTGGGCAGCTCCATTCGGCTAAAGGTATTAAAAAGTGTGGAACAAAGTTATCTGACCCAACTTTGGAATCAGGATACGGCAAAGCAAAGTGGCATTTCACATTTGGATACGGTAATCAATAAGGTGAGCGAATATTTTACGGTCGTTGTCCTGTTGGTGAGTGCCAGTGCAGGAGGTTACTGGTTGTTCAACAATTCCTCACTGGCAATTTTTGCATTTACATCGGTACTTATTATAGCCTGTCCCTGTGCATTGGCATTAACTGTCCCGTTTACCTTTGGCAGTACCATGCGCGCTTTTGGACGTAAAGGTTTTTATATAAAAAACACGGGTGTTATTGAAAACCTGAACAAAATCGATGCGGTTGTTTTCGACAAAACGGGAACTATTACCTTGAGCCACAGAATGAAAGCTCGATTTTTTGGTGATATGTTAACAGACAGGCAAAAGCTTATGATAAAAGCATTAACATCACATTCTGCACATCCGTTGAGCCAGAGTATTTTTCATTCGCTAAAGGGTGAAGCTTTGCCAGAGGTTATTTCGTTTCAGGAAATTCCGGCCATGGGAATCGGCGGCGTGATAAATGGAACACGTGTGAATATTGGTTCTAAGACTTTTGTTATGGGAACTAAATCAGGTTCTGACGCGGCTACCCATGTTTATGTTTTTCTAGATGACCGTGTCCTGGGATATTTCCAGATTGAAAACCAATACCGTTCCGGACTACAGCAGGTAATTGCCGGATTGAAAAAACGGGCAGATCTTTACCTGCTTTCGGGTGACAACGATGCGGAAAAAGCCAATATCCAACATATATTCGGGCAACAAACAGGATTGCGTTTCAACCAAAGTCCTACAGATAAGCGTGATTTTATCCAAAAGCTGAAAAGGGAAGGAAAAACAGTTTTAATGATTGGCGATGGCCTGAACGATGCCGGTGCTCTTCTGGAAAGCCATGTCGGGCTGACTATTGCCGATGATATCTACAACTTTTCGCCGGCCTGCGACGGCATTATCGAAGCATCCCAATTTGGTTTGCTGCACCGCTTTATAGGATTTACACGAAAGTCCATGAACATTGTATATATCAGCTTCTTCATCTCCTTTCTTTATAATGTCATTGGAATCGGCTTTGCTGTACAGGGAAACCTTTCTCCGTTGGTGGCAGCCATCCTTATGCCCATTAGCTCCGTAAGCGTGGTTGCTTTTGCCAGCTTGTCCGTAAAATATTTATCAAAAGATATTCACTAGCTAAAACACTGTATGTCAACATTGTAAAATGTATTAGTTAAAAATATTTACTTAGGTATATCTGTTTATTTAATATTTATTTTATTTTTGACACTTCTTCTATTCCTGAACTTAAATACCGAAATGTCAGTAATTATTGTATTAGTTATCATTGGGGTAATTGTTGCCGGTGGCTTTTTAGGTGCTTTTATCTGGGCAGTAAAAAGCGGTCAGTATGATGATACCTATTCTCCTGCAATTCGTATGCTTTTTGATGATACCCATCCTGTTGACGAGCCGGTAGAATGGCAGGAAGAAGAAAAATCCGAAACCAATTAATGAAATTCAGTTCTAATTTAATCAAGCACTTATGAGCGTAGAAAGATTTACTTATGACAACAAGTTCACCAAGCTTTTCATGTATGCCACTATTTTGTGGGGTTTTGTGGGGATGCTGGTTGGACTTACTGCGGCCTTTGACCTGATCTTTCCTGTATTGAATGCAGGTATCCCCTGGCTAACCTTTAGCCACATAAGGCCTCTGCATACCAATGCGGTAATTTTTGCTTTTGTGGGGAATGGTATTTTTACAGCTGTATATTATGCCACACCACGCTTGCTTAAAACGCCCATGTACAGTAAAACATTGGGGGCCATTCATTTCTGGGGTTGGCAGCTTATTATTGTAGCGGCAGCGTTAACATTACCTTTGGGGCTTACCCAGTCAAAAGAGTATGCCGAATTAATTTGGCCTATCGATGTGGCAGTGGTTATTATCTGGGTAATTTTTGGTATTAACTTTTTTATGACCATTGTCCAGCGGCGAATGAAACACATGTATGTGGCCATTTGGTTTTGGATTGCTACCTGGATAACTGTTGCAGTACTCTATATTGTAAACAACCTGCAACTTCCCACTTCACTTTTACACAGTTATCCCATTTATGCCGGTGTACAGGACGCGCTGGTACAGTGGTGGTATGGTCATAATGCTGTTGCTTTTTTTCTTACGACACCCTATTTGGGGGTGATGTATTACTTTGTTCCCAAAGCTGCTAACCGTCCCATATATTCTTATAAACTTTCCATCATTCATTTTTGGGCACTAATCTTTATTTATATCTGGGCCGGGCCGCATCATTTACTCTATTCGGCATTGCCCGACTGGGTTCAGGCTTTAGGTGTTGTATTCTCCATTATGCTTATTGCGCCATCCTGGGGAGGTATGATTAACGGATTGCTCACCTTACGAGGAGCCTGGGATAAAGTTCGAAAAGACCCTGTGCTGAAGATGTTTGTTGTTGGGGTTACCGCCTACGGAATGTCAACTTTTGAAGGGCCTATGCTGGCGCTGAAGTCGGTAAATGCCTTGAGCCATTTTACCGATTGGACCATTGCTCACGTACACATTGGGACGCTTGGATGGAATGGAATGCTAACCTTTGGTATGGTTTACTGGCTGGTACCACGATTATTCAGTACAAAATTATTTTCCAGGTCGTTAGCCAATGTACACTTTTGGCTTGCAACGTTAGGAATGCTTTTCTTTGCCATTCCGCTTTATTTTGCAGGAATTACGCAAAGTCTTATGTGGAAGCAGTTTACAGATGCAGGATACCTGGCTTATCCCAACTTTCTGGAAACCGTTACCCAGATTTTGCCCATGTATGCCATGAGAGCTTTTGGGGGCTCCCTTTACTTTACCGGGGTTATACTTTTCGTTATTAATATTTGGAAAACAGTTGCTGCAGGAAAATTTGTCCGTTATGAAGAAGACCAGGCTCCGGCACGTGAGATAGACACACATGGTGCAAAAGAAAATCTGCAGTGGGGCTGGCATCGTAAACTGGAAGGGAAAGCTGTTAAATTTTCTGTTTTTGCTTTCATTGCCATTCTTATTGGCGGCGCTGTAGAAATGATTCCCATGTTTATGATAAAATCCAATGTACCCACCATTGCTGCTGTAAAACCATATACCCCACTGGAGTTGCAGGGACGTGATATATATGTGAGCGAGGGCTGTTACCTGTGTCATTCGCAAATGATTCGTCCTTTTCGATCCGAAACCGAGCGGTATGGCGAATATACCAAAGCAGGAGAAGGCGTTTATGATTTCCCATTTCAGTATGGCTCCAAACGTACCGGTCCTGATTTGGCACGCGAAGGGGTTCAATCACTCCCAAATTATAAGCCGGATTCCTGGCATTATAACCACATGCTCGACCCGCAGAAAATGAATGCAGAATCTATTATGCCTCCTTACCCATGGCTCATAACGCGGAATATTGATATTGCCAGTACACCGGCAAAAATCAGGGCCATGATAAAGCTGGGCGTTCCATACCCTAAAAATTACGCAGACAAAGCCGTTGGCGATTTAAAAGTTCAGGCACATAAAATCGCTGAAAATCTTCGACAGTCAGGTATTAAGGTAGACGACAACAAAGAAATTATTGCTTTGATTGCATACCTTCAGCGTTTGGGAACGGATATTTACAAGGACAAATAATACATTTTATCACTTGTCATTATGAAAATTGTTGTTAACAGTCTCGAAAAAATTGCCAACGTGGAAATATTTGCCACCATTGGCTTTTTAATCTTCTTTATTTTCTTTTTGTGGATGGGTTATTCGGTTTATAAAACGCCTAAATCATATGTAGAAGAAATGCGTAACCTGCCCCTTGATAGGGATGAAGAGGACTTGGGTAAGGATAAGAAATTAAAAACAAACCATTAAACCCGTTAAAAATGGATAAAGAAAAAAATCATCTTCAAAAAGACGAAGAATACGAAATTGATACCCTGACCAACGACCGCCTTATTAAAGGCCATGATTACGATGGTATCCGGGAACTGGACAACGATTTGCCACCCTGGTGGAAGTGGCTGTTTTACATCACCATAGCTTTTGCCATTATTTACTCTATCCGGCTTTTTGTGTTTAAAGCGCCCGATTTGATTCAGAATGATGAATATCAGAAAGAAATGGCTTCGTTTAACGCTTCCAATGCTGTTGCCAAAGCAGGGAAAACTTTTGAGGTAAAGTTACTTACTGACAAAGCTTCTCTGGCCAAGGGGAGCGAAATATGGCATAAAATCTGCGCTGCATGTCATATGGCTGATGGTGGCGGGCTGGTTGGTCCCAATATGACAGACAAATACTGGATTCACGGAAATACGCCCCGTGATTTGTATAACGTGGTAACTAACGGCGTTATCGCTAAAGGCATGCTTTCATACAAAGACCAGCTTTCCGATAAGGCAAGAATGGATGTGGTGAGCTATATCCTGGTAAAACTTCAGGGGACTAAACCTGCACATCCCAAGGCTCCCCAAGGTAAAAAATATGAATAATTGATTGATGATTAGGACGATGGTCAAAGCCGGATAGCTATTATCCGACTTTTGACTTTTTTAAAATATTACATAAGTAAGCAGTTATACTTGCTTTACAATTAATTTTAGAATGGCGAAAAAGGGCGAAACATACTTTCGGGATAAATTGACAACGGTGGATGAGCAGGGGAGACGGGTATGGCTGTTCCCGAAAAAACCCAAAGGGAAATTTTTTAATAAACGGCGTACTTTGGCTATTTTCCTGTTGACATTACTATATGTTGGCCCGTTTTTAAAAGTGCATGGCCAGCCACTTATGATGTTTAATTTCTTTGAGCGAAAATTCATTTTGTTTGGCATTGTTTTCTGGCCTCAGGATTTCCACCTGATAGTCATTATATTAATTACTGTTATCCTGTTCGTGGTATTATTTACGGTCATCTTCGGCCGGCTTTTTTGCGGATGGGTTTGTCCGCAGACCATTTTTATGGAATTTGTTTTCAGAAGAATAGAATATCTTATCGAAGGTAATTCGGCTGCTCAACGCAGATTGGCCAGACAGCCTTTGAATTTTGAAAAGCTGTGGAAAAAGTCGCTGAAACACATTGTCTTTTATGCCATTGCCTTTGTTACGGCTAATACTTTTCTGGCTTATATTATTGGTATAGACCAACTTATTATTTTTATAAAGGAAGGCCCGGTACAGCATTTATCCGGGTTTATCGGACTTCTTATTTTTTCGGGCATTTTCTACTTTATATTTGCTTTTTTTCGAGAGCAGGTTTGTACGATTGCCTGTCCGTACGGACGCTTACAGAGTGTCCTTATTGATACTAAGACACTTGTGGTGGCGTATGATTACAAAAGGGGAGAGCCTCGTGGCCCTTTGTCGAAAGCGAAAGAGGGAAACCTGGGAGATTGTGTTAATTGCAATGCTTGTGTGGCTGTTTGTCCTACGGGAATTGATATTCGCAACGGAACCCAGCTCGAATGTATTAATTGTACCGCGTGTATGGATGCATGCGATGCGACTATGGAAAAAGTGAATCGACCGAAAAAACTGATTCGCTACGATTCGGAAGAAGGTATTGAGAAAGGCGAACATCATCTTTTCAATACGCGTTCCATAGCCTATTCTGTTGTACTTACCCTGTTGCTGGTGTTTGTTGCGGCTTTGTTTGCTGTTCGTGGCGACTATGAGATTACCATTCTGCGTGCCCCCGGAAGCATGTACCAGGAATATGGTAAAGACAGCCTGAGCAATATTTATAATTATAACATTGTAAACAAATCACGCGAACCTTTACAGATTAAAATGAAATTGGTTTCTCCATTCGGTCGTATCCAATTTATTGGAGGTCAGGATACTGTGCAGGCCGGGAAAGAGGAAAGTGGAACTTTTATGGTTGTTTTACCAAAAAATAAAATGATATCTTCCAAAATTCCGCTGGTTATCGGCCTCTATCATAACGGCGAAAAGGAGGAAAAATATCATTCTACTTTTGTGGCTCCAAATAGTCTGGACAATCCTGCAAAGCAATAATTATAAGCTGAAATAAAGCGTATTTTAAATAAAAAATAATGAAAATTAAATGGAACTGGGGGACGGGAATTGCACTTTTCATAATCCTTTTTATGACTTTCACATTGTGGCGGGTTTACCGGGCAACACAACATCCCGTTATGCTTGTGGAAAAAGATTATTATCCTCGCGGATTGCAATATCAGCAGCGCATTGATGAACGGCATAATGCCCGTATGTATAAAGCCCGGTTCCTTGTTTTTCAACAGGACAGTGAAGTGGTTATTCATTTTCCACCCATTCATCCTGACACAAGTAGCTTTACCTTTTTCCGGCCTTCAGATATGGACTATGACTTGAGTTTCTCCTTTTCGCCCGATTCTTTAGGGCAAATGTATGTACCCATTCGAAAATTCAAAAAAGGTAAATATATTCTCAAAATTTATTGGGAAGAGGAGGGTAAAAAATATTATGTACAGAGGCCTTTTAACCTGAAATAACTATGAATATTAACTTCTATGCTGCGTTAATGATTGGCCTGGTGGGCAGCTTACATTGTATTGGCATGTGTGGACCGATTGCCGTTTCCCTGCCTCTGGGGCGTAAAAGCTGGTGGCACAGAACATTGGGAGGGTTGACCTACAACACAGGACGAATTCTTACTTATGGCATTCTTGGTGCTTTGTTTGGGCTTCTGGGGCAGGGAATAGAAATGGCGGGATTGCAGCGCTGGGCTTCCATACTTATTGGCGCTGTCATGATTTTGTCCGTATTGTTTCCGGCACTGTTTAAGGGAAAAATAAAGATAGAACAGCTCTTGTTTGGATATGCCGGCAGAATGATAGGGAAATTCAGAAAATTATTTACCATTAATTCTTTGCCCTCTTTGTTTCTTATTGGTTTACTGAATGGTTTACTTCCTTGTGGCCTGGTTTATGTAGCGGTTGCCGGAGCTCTCAACACCAACAGCGTGTTAGGGGGCATCGGATTTATGATCGTTTTCGGCCTGGGAACGCTGCCAATGATGCTGGCAATTCCTCTGTTGGGCAATCTTGTGGGCTCAGGCTTTAGAAAAAAATATCAGTATGTGCTTTCTATTATGGTTGTTGTTCTGGGTATTTTATTTGTCCTCAGAGGATTATCACTGGGCATACCTTATGTGAGCCCGCCACAAAAGATGCTTAAGCCTCATGAAAAAAATATGCCCGTGTCACCCGCAAAAAATGTGACTTTTGTCACATTGCAGTTATAATTTAATAATTATCTTTGTCCATATAAAAAAATTAAAAAATGAAAAGAATTAGTCTTATTGTTGTAATGGTCGGTTTGGTTTTCTTTGCAGGAAAAGCTTTTGGTTTTCTCTCACATAAAGTGGTGAGAACAACGTCCAATGAAATATTATATGTGTCAGCCAATGATCCTGCTGATGCCAAATATCCAAAAGGAGCCAAAATTTTTAAAGAAAAATGTGTGGCGTGCCATCAGCTTACAGGAATGGGAGTTCCCGGAGCATTTCCTCCACTAAAAGGCTCAGATTATCTGAAAGCCAATAAAAGTGCTGCGCTTGTCCACGTGCTGAATGGTTCAAACGAGGCTGTTACGGTGAATGGAACAAGTTACAGTATTCCCATGCCTCCTCAGGTTGATAATTATGAAGATGCCGTATCTGTTGTTAACTACATTTTAAATGCCTGGGGTAACAATTACGGTACGGTAACTATTGCTGATGCCAAGAAAATTAAAATTGTACGATAGTTATTAGCTAAACCTGATTTTTTAAAGAAACCTGCAAGCCGTTAGGGTAACTATTTGCAGGTTTTTTATTACGTTTGGGGTTCAATTAACGGCAATATGAGCTCTATTTACCGAAAGCTGGTAGTTTACTTCCTGGCACTCAATCTGTTTGCCATTGGTGCTGTGGGTATTTACTCTTATTATAAAGAAAAAGAGGCACTGCTTTCACGTATTTTTGATCAGCTTATCTCGGTCAGGCAGGAGAAAAAAACCCAGATTGCTGCATTTTTTAACCAACGATTGAAAGATGTGGAAAATATCTCCCGCCTTCGGGATGTCCATAAATTGTTTACTAAATTTTCAGTTCACCATAAGCTCCCGTTGCTTTCTCAGGACAATATTACAGATCTTACCGATTATCTTGATAATGCGGGTTGTTACCGGAGGCTTATCATGTTGCCGGATAAGGGTGGCGCTTATTCTTTAAATACCGGAAAACGGCCCTATGAATTCTATAAGCTTTCAGCGGCAACGACAAAAGCTTTGGATAAATTTGGAAAATCTTTTGGCCATGGTAAGATATCCCTTGTTAAAGAGTGGCAGTTAAATCCGCTACAGAAGAGGCCTGCTTTGCTCGTGGGACGAAAGGTTTATAATAACGCGGAAAATATCTCAGGATTGCTGGTGCTGGAAATACGCCCGGAAACCATCAATAGCGTTATGTTTGAAAACAGTCCCAACAGCGGATTGGGAAAGACGGGAGAAGTTTATCTGGTGGGCAACGACAAATTGATGCGCAGTAATTCAAAATTTTTAAAAAACGCAATCTTTAAAACCAAAGTTAATACCCTTGGTGTATTACAGGCGCTCAAAGGCGAGAGCGGTACCGCACAGTATCGTGATTACCGTGGTGTATCTGTGCTAAGCGCTTACTGTCCTCTGACCTTTTCGGCCATACACTGGGCTATTCTGGCTGAAATTGATACCAAAGATGCCATGATTCCCATTTATTCCATCCGCGACAACATCATTTATCTGAGTCTGCTCATTGCCCTGATTTCTGCTGCTATTATTACTTTCCTTTCACGAAAAATTTCAGAGCCTATTAAAAAACTGAAAGAGGAAACTACACAAATTGCGGCTGGGGAATATGGCAATACCATTGCTGTGGAAGCCCGCGATGAAATTGGAGAATTAACCCGTGCTTTTAATGAAATGTCGTTGAAACTAAAAACACAATCAGATAAGCTGGAAGAAGAAAAGAAATGGCGGTTACGTTCGGTACTTGACGCTCAGGAAAAGGAACGGCAACGATTTTCGCGCGAGTTGCACGATGGACTGGGCCCGTTATTGTTAACCGGTAAAATGAAAATTGAAAGTACCCGGCACGCGAATAAAGAAACCATGGAAAAAACTATGGAAGAGGTTATGGCGCTGTTCTCTGATACCATGCAGGAAATTCGCAATATCTCCAACAATATGATGCCATCAGGATTGAAAGAGTTTGGGCTTACCGTAGCTTTGCAAAATTTTTGCGGGCAGGTTGAAGATAACTACCCACTTAAAGTTCGTTTAATGCTTGATTTGAAACGTGAACATTACGGCAAAATTGTGGATATTTATCTTTTTCGCATTGCACAGGAAGCCATTAACAATGTGTTGAAACATGCTGAGGCCTCACAGGTTCACCTAACCATTGAAGAGATTGGTAACCAATTGTTCTTTACCATGATAGATGATGGTAAAGGTTTTAATCCGGATAATCCGGACCTTCACAAAGGAAATGGCTTGCTAAACATGAAAGAAAGGGTAAATTTGCTCAGCGGATTCTTTGCACTGTCAACAGCTCCCGGAAAGGGAACAAAAATTGATATTGAAATTCCTATACAATGAAGAAAATACGTTTAATACTTGCGGATGATCACCATCTGTTCCGACAAGGACTTCATGCTTTGCTTAGCCAGACCGCTGATCTAAAGGTTGTAGCCGAGGTAAAAGATGGTGATGGGTTGCTGGAAGCCATTGCTACCCATCGCCCGGATGTGGTATTGTCAGATATCAGCATGCCGGGGAAAACGGGAATTGAAGTTTGTGCGATAATTTCAGCGCAATTTCCGGATGTAAAAGTGATTATGCTTTCTATGTATAACAACGAGGCCTTCTTTGTGAATAGCTTAAAAGCGGGTGCCAAAGGTTTTTTGTCCAAGGAAATATCACAGGAAGAACTCCTGAAGGCTATTCAAACAGTGTACTCTGGAGGGGAGTATTTTGATAAAAAGATCAGTCACGTTATTTTAAAGGAATATGTACAACAGGTTGGGAAACAGTCGAAAAATTCTACAGATGAAACGAACCTCTCACCGCGGGAAAAGGAAATCATTTGTCTGGTGGCCGAAAGCTTTTCCAATACCGAAATAGCCAATAAACTTATGATTAGTATTCGAACTGTCAATGCGCATAAAAATAACATCATGCGTAAACTACATTTAAAAAGTAATGTGGATATTGTGAAGTATGCCTTGGTAAATAAAATGATTGAACTTTGATTTGCAGGAATCCTCAGGTGATAACAGAACAAAAATTGGTTTTTAAGAAGAATATTTACCCCATTTAAAAATAGGTATTTTACCTATATTTGGGAAGATTTACCTATTCGAAATTTACGCATTTTCTCTATTGACAGTCAGTGGGTAAAAGATGACCTTTGCCCGAAAGTGAAAAAGCATGCAGATAAAAAAATACTTCTTTTCAATTATATTGGTTATTTTGATTTTTGTGATTCCCAATAACATGGTGGCACAAGGACACAATGTAATGCCAAAGAAAAGTAAGTCAAAGGTTTTTATGGGGGCAGATTTGATGAGTCGTTATATTTGGCGTGGTATGCAATTTGGTGGTAACAGCCCAAGTATTCAGCCTTATTTTACATATCAGACAGGCGGTTTTGAGGCAGGTGTATGGGGCGCATTTTCTGTTTCTGGAAACAATACTTCAGAAGAAGTAGATTTACACGTGAGCCAGTCCTTTGCAGAAAATATGTTTACGGTTACCCTGACCGATTACTATTTTCCGGAAGATTTTGGTAATTACAATTACTTCAATTACAGAAAGAATTCTACCGGACATATCCTCGAAGGATCATTCGCTTATAATGGTACCAGGAAATTTCCTTTGACAGTACTGGTAGCCACTAATTTTTATGGTGCTGATGCTGCCCGAATTGGAAATAATCATAACAGTCCTGATTTCAACAGAAAAACAGGTATTCAGTATTCCACTTATCTTGAATTGGGTTATCCTTTTCAGATAAAAACTGTAGACATTAGTACTTTTATTGGATTTAATGCTTCCACCCCGCGAAAAGCCAATGTTGATACAGGATACAAAGGGGAAACCGGCTTTTATGGTAATGGATTTGGTGTGGTAAATTTGGGTTTTACAGCTTCAAAAGCACTCCGGATAACTAAAAATTATGCACTTCCGCTGATGGTTTCATTGATAACAAATCCCCAGTCAGGAAAAATCTATTTTGTTTTTGGAATTTCATTTTAACTTAATATTCATTTAAATTTTTAGTCATGATAGACACAGGTACAACGACATTTATGATTCTGTCAACGAGTCTTGTTATGTTGATGACACCCGGCCTGGCCTTCTTCTACGGAGGACTTGCCAGCAAACGGAACATTCTTGGCATTATGATGCAGACATTTGTTTCGTTGGGTATTACAACCATTTTATGGATTAGTTTCGGCTATTCATTATGCTTTAGTGGTGGCCACGGCGCCATTATTGGCAACTTCGATGCCGCTTTTCTGAAAGATATTCCTTTCAACCACATGTTTGCCGGTGGCGGAAACCAGTATCCGACGTTTATTTTTATTGCATACCAGATGATGTTCGCCATTATCACCCCAACTCTGATTACCGGAGCTTTTATTAACCGGATTACCTTCAAAGGATATCTGATCTTCCTCGTTTTGTGGCAGATTTTTGTGTATTATCCTTTTGTCCATATGGTATGGGGCGGCGGACTGCTGGCCACATGGGGCGTTCTTGACTTTGCGGGCGGTATTGTGGTTCACGCTATTGCGGGTTTTGCAGCGCTGGCATCTGTAATTTATGTTGGGAAACGAATCGATACCAAATCTGTCCCTAACAGCATTCCTTTGGTAGCTATTGGAACAGCATTGCTTTGGTTCGGCTGGTACGGGTTTAATGCCGGTAGCGAATTGCGTGTTGATTCTGTTACCACATTGGCTTTTTTGAATACCGATGTTGCCGCCTCATTTGCTGCCATTACCTGGTTGATTATCGAATGGAGCCGTGAGAAAAAACCAAAATTCGTTGGTTTGATGACCGGCGCTGTAGCTGGCTTGGCAACGATTACTCCGGCAGCCGGATATGTTCCTTTGTGGGCTGCCATTATTATTGGAATCCTTGCCGGATTTGTTAGCTTTTTTGCTGTACAACTTAAAAACAAACGAGGTTGGGATGATGCGCTTGATGTTTGGGGTGTTCACGGTATGGGTGGCGTGCTTGGCACTATTTTGCTGGGTGTATTTGCTACTACCGCTGTTAATCCACGTGGCGCCAACGGTTTGTTTTTTGGTGGCGGAGCTTTCTTTATGAAGGAACTTATCGCTGTTGTCCTTGCTGCTGCTTATGCTTTCCTGTTTACATTGTTAATGTTGAAGCTGATTAATTTTATCACCCCCGTTAAGGTGGACCGGGAAATTGAACTTGTCGGGATTGATGAAGGCGAACTTGGCGAAAAAGCCTATGACGAAGGTGCATTGTAAATCGAATGGCACTTTCGCCTGACTATTTATAGGGGACTTCTAATTGTATTTCTAAATATCCTGTAAAGTATTTTGACACTTATAATGATAAATATCGGGATATAATCAAAGCTGCTTTGTGAGGGAAATTCAACAAAACAGCAAGTAGATTTATCAGTGATATAATTTAAAAAGCCGGCCAATCGGGCCGGCTTTTGACTTTTGCAGAGTAGCATTACGTCGTCATAGATTGCGTTCCATTGCCTTGTCAAAGAACGAAAGGAGCGAGGCTACATAAAACTCAAATATCTATCCTGAAGAATAATATCAATTTGTCGGTAACTTTAGTGTTAATTTGTGTTATTGCAAAAATGGCTCAGGCTTCTGCCTGGACCATTTTGTCTTTTTCGGTAATAATCATGGGCGACTCCTTTGTCATCAACGTGAACATAATGACCATAGGCATAAGGATACAGAAAAGCAACATCCAGTTGTTGAGAAACCGGTTGTTGTCGATGCTCATCCCAGCTACAAACAACAGTCCTGAAATCTGTCCAATCCACAGCAGCAATCCCTGCGAAATAGATTCGGGAGCAGGATAGCTTATCTCGGCAGCGTACTGAAAACCAACGGGGCCTGCACTCATAATAAAGAATCCCAAAATAAAAGCCGAAGCAAGGGCAATATCGTAGATTACTGCCGGATTATGAAAAAAATAACTTGTAACACTCAGGCCGAGAACTCCGGGAAGTGCTCCCACCGTACAAATCACAAGAAAACGCTTGCGCATACGGAATTTGTCCGATAAGGCGGGAATGATGAGTGCGCCAAAAATACCCCCGATAAGCATCAACCCGCCGATGAGGCCGTTGGAATCCTGTACGCCAAGATTGGCCGAAATAGAATCCGTCATGGAGCTAATGGCATTGAATATCCCCAAGCCTACAAGAAAGACAAAAATCATCAGTATCATATCCCGCTGTCGCAGAATATGTTTGAGTCCTTTGAAAAAACTTTGGCGGACCAAATCGTCAGCGGCAGCAGGTGTGGGTGGCTTTTCTTTCAACAGCAAAAGTGTAACGACGGCCGCCCCAAAAGTAATCCAGCCGTAAACCATGAGCATGTGGGGAAACCCGTTCCCGTATCCGGGCAAACCGGGATGGGTACCAATAAAGGCCGGAGTAATCAGCATGGCAAAAATAATTCCGAGATATTGTGCCAGGATTGCCAGTCCGGCTGCCAGCCCGCGTTCCCGTAAGGGAAACCAACGCACGGTTACAGCCGTTACGGCATTGAGTACGAAGGGTTGTGCAATGGCCAGTCCGATTTGGGCTATCACCACCATCCGGAAACTGTCGGCATAAAACCCTTTCAGTAATCCCGAAAGCCCGGCGATGACCGCCCCGAGGCCAATGGCTTTGCGGATACCGTAAGTATCAATGATATAGGAAGCCGGAATACTGATAACAATGTAAACCAGCATATAAACCATGGCGAGAAAATCGATGTTGAAAAAGGAATTGGGATTGAACTGTCCGCTATAATAAACCTCTGCCGGCCTTTCCACAGCCGCATGTGTAAGCCACTGCAACTGAATCACTATCGAAATCAACATGAAAACAGCAAGGATAACCCAGCGGTATCCGTACACTTTGTAAGTAGCCTTTGCCATGACAGAAAATTTTATGTTTGAGCAACCTGTTTACCCGTTTTTGGAGCACACAAATCTAAATACTTTATTTAATTTGCAATGCTTTTGGCTTTTGAGTTGTGTTTTGCATCGGTTACTTTCCGATACAATATCTTCTTATAATTGATTATCAGTTATCTATATGTTAATAGCAACGAATTAGCAACAAAAAATAGTTTGCTTTAGGAAAATATTGGATAAAAAATGATAAGTTGTAATGTCTCCTGTAATATCTCCCGAAAGGGTAAATATACAAAATTTGGGTTCTCAGGGAATAATGGATTGAGTTGGAAGAGATACTTCACAAGAATCAAGACATAAAAAAAACCGCTACATGATTGCAGCGGTTCTAAAGAAAAGCTTATTAATGCTAAGCAATGGTTACAGAGCCTGTGTAAACACTGTTGGATACCTGGGAACCATCTTCAGAGATAAAAGCCATGAAAGTTTCAACGTCATCACCGGAAAAGTCTGTAGGCACATCGATTGTTTGCGATCCCATATCGCGGGAATTGCCTGCCAAGTTGTATATGGCAACATCTTTTGTGATGTTATAGACCAGCAACAAAGCTTTATCAGTAGATTTTGCTTTGGACGTTCCAGGACTGGAATTGTCAGTCCAGGTAAAATCAACAGAAGCAGGGTTAGTGGATGTTGCCGCTACACCCATGGCACCATTTAACTGGCCACGACTTACCAATGCATTGGAATAATCGATTGAAAAATTGGGATATGCACCGGTAACGGCATGATTCAAATTGTACGACATGGCACTGTTAAACTGCGTCATTTTATTTGCATACAGTTTAAAGCCTACCCTTAAGAATTCAGATAATGGCTGAAGGAAGTTTAATACAATAGAAAATTTAGAACGCTGATCAACCTGAGCTGCTGTTCTGGGATTAGCTACACTGGCAGGTTTGATACGCATGTAGTCAATACCTTTCCAGGAGCCTCCTACGACGTTTCCCACTTTACCGGAGAAGCCGCCTAACACACCTTGAGAAATCTTACCCATTTTTTTAGAGTTTTTAGTTAATAAATTTGTTTTTGCATGGACTTGACACGGACTTGGTACGGACATATCCCTGCTTTTGCCCAAATAAATTACAATTATCGGGCAGATAATACTTTACGGTTTTCTATACATCAGCTTGCATCACTTTGCCACGTCATAAGGTCGGGTTTCAGCTTTTGAATATGGGAGGGCTTAATTGACCGCTTAGGCATCCAAAAAGAGTAGGGGCTGAAACAGACAAAAGGAAACGGAATAAATAGCTTGTGGGATGGCCTGTGGGTTTATGCCGTAGTCTTTTGACTGATTTCAGACCCGGAGCTTAATTTTGCATAAGCGGTCTGTTAAAGCGTTTATGTTTCATTATTAATAATTCCAATAATTTCTAAATATAAAATC
>WFNG01000061.1 GCA_015488735.1 Bacteroidales bacterium
GCCTGAAACCGGGCGATACTTTTATGGGGCTTGACCTGTCGCATGGCGGACACCTGTCGCACGGTTCTGCCGTAAACTCTTCCGGAATCCTGTATCATCCGGTGGCTTACAAAGTGAAAGAAGATACCGGTACTGTGGACTACGACGAAATGGAGATGCTGGCCAAAAAAGAAAAACCGAAGTTGATCATTGCCGGGGCTTCTGCCTATTCCCGCGACTGGGATTACGAGCGCATGCGTGCCATTGCCGATGAAGTGGGGGCTTTGTTGATGGCCGATATAGCCCACCCGGCCGGAATTATTGCCAAAGGATTACTGAACGACCCCATCGAATATTGCCACATCGTTACCACCACCACACACAAGACATTGCGCGGCCCGCGTGGCGGTATGATTCTCATGGGCGAAGATTTTGAAAATCCGTGGGGACTGAAAACACCCAAGGGTGTTACCAAAATGATGTCCGCTGTATTGAATTCGGCTATTTTTCCCGGCATCCAGGGAGGTCCGCTGGAGCATGTTATTGCCGCCAAGGCCGTAGCCTTTGGTGAAGCCCTTACCGACAGCTATTTCGAGTATATCCTACAGGTTCAGAAAAATGCACAGGTTATGTCCAAAGCCTTTATAGACAGGGGCTATCATGTGATTTCAGGAGGTACTGACAACCATTTGATGCTCATCGACCTGCGTGGGAAATTTCCGGAAATTACCGGCAAAATGGTGGAAAACACGTTGGTAAAAGCTGACATTACCGTCAACAAAAACATGGTTCCTTTCGACAGCCGTTCCCCATTTAAAACCAGTGGTTTGCGTGTGGGAACACCCGCCATTACCACCCGCGGGCTGAAGGAAAAACACATGGAACCTATTGTGGAACTCATTGACGAGGTGATTAGCAACATCGAAAGCGAAACCGTCCTTGCGGATGTGAAAAAACGTGTCAACAAAATGATGGCCGGTTTCCCATTGTTTGCTTATTAAAGAAAAAAATAAAAATTTTAATAAAAACAGGCGTGCATGAAAATGTATGCCTGTTTTTATTTTATCTTTGTTCAAAACGGAAACAATGAAAACATTGTATATTGTCCGCCATGCCAAATCTTCGTGGGATGATTTGTCTGCATCAGATCACGACCGGAAGCTGTTGCCTTTGGGTAAAAAACGCACAAAAATTGTTGCCAAATGGTTAAAAAAACACAATGTTCTTCCTGACAAAATTATGAGTAGTACAGCTGTACGTGCTTATGAAACTGCCCGGTTAATGGCCAACGGATTGGGCTTTCCGGAAGAAAAAATTGAAAAAGAACGCAGATTATACGGCGCCGATCCGGAGGATGTTGAGGAACTACTCTTTACACTTCCCGACAGTGTAGGAAAAGTGATGGTGGTGGGCCACAATCCAGGGTTTACTGATTTGGCAAACCTGTTTTTGAAGGACAACCAAGGGATTGATAACCTGCCCACTTCGGGTGTTGTGTCCGTCATTTTCGATACCGAAAAATGGGAAGAGGTACCTCTTGCTTCTTATCATGTTGATTTTATCATTACGCCCAAAATTGTAAGAGGCAAAAATTCGGATATTTAAAATTACAAGCCACCCGGATACACTTCAGCCATGGATATTTGTATCTATTTATTTGTTACATTTTATAGCCTGCCCCTGCAATTTTGTTAAAAATCTTCATTCGGAGTTTAAACCGGTAACAATAAGTTCATATTTTAAATAAGTTTGCAAGTTGTAAAACAGCCTGTATGGCCGGAAATATAAGCTACTGAAACATGAGTAAAACCAAAAGCATCACGGAGTCCCCTTCAAAATATGACGATATAGATCGCTGGTCTATCAGACAAATTCTTGAAACCATGAACAAGGAGGATATGCTTGTTCCCCTCGCTGTGAAAGAGCAAATTCCGCAAATTGAAAAACTGGTGGAAGCACTCACCGAACGTATTAAATCGGGTGGACGCTTGTTTTATCTTGGTGCAGGCACCAGTGGCCGGCTCGGTATTCTGGATGCATCCGAAATTCCACCCACATTCGGTGCGCCTTATGATTTGGTGATTGGCCTGATTGCCGGCGGCGACAGTGCTATTCGCAAAGCTGTGGAATCGGCCGAAGATGACCCTGAGCAATCCTGGGCTGACATGGCACCTTATGAACCCACCGCCAAAGACACGGTTGTCGGTATTGCCGCTTCAGGAAGAACGCCTTATGTGATTGGTGGTGTTGCCCGCGCACGAAAAGAAGGATTGTTGACAGCCTGCATTACCAACAATCCCGATTCGGCACTGGCTGATGCTGTGGATATTCCCATTGAAGTGGTCGTAGGTCCTGAATTTGTTACCGGCAGCACCCGGATGAAATCAGGTACCAGTGCCAAGCTGGTGCTGAACATGATTACTACCGGCGCGATGATCAAGCTGGGAAAAGTGCAGGGAAACAAAATGGTGGACATGCAGCTCACAAACCAAAAACTGGTGGAGCGTGGTACCCGTATGATTATGGAAGAAACAACGTTGGATGCCAAAGAAGCCAAACGGCTCCTGTTGTTGTATGGTTCGGTAAGAAAAGTACAGGAAATCTGGAAAAGTGAACAAAAATAACAAAAATGAGTAAACATAATTTCATGCAGTTAACAGTTGTCTGTTTGCTGCTTTGGATGGCCGGAATTACAACCGCCACAGCACAGAATGATACCTTAACACCGGCTTTTCGCAATGATTTGAAAACCCGTTGGGTCGATTCAACTTTCAATACTTTGAACAAAAATGAGAAAATTGCACAGTTGATTTTTGTGGCTGCCTATTCCAACAGGGGCGTAAAACAAGAGGTGGCCATTACCGATTTGATACGAAAATACAAAGTTGGCGGACTGATTTTTTTTCAGGGAACTCCGCAAAAACAAGCTTCGTTAACAAACTATTACCAGTCACAATCGAAAGTGCCTTTGTTGGTGGCTATGGATGCGGAATGGGGGCTGGCCATGCGGCTGAAACACACCCTTCATTTTCCCTACCAGATGGCCCTGGGTGCCATTGGAAACGACAGTTTGATCTATCAAATGGGACGTGAAGTGGGAAAAGAGTTGAAACGTGTTGGCGTACAAATGAACCTTGCCCCTGTGGTAGACATCAACAACAATCCGAATAATCCGGTGATTAACTTCCGCTCTTTCGGGATGGACAAAAGAAATGTGGCTGCCAAAGGCATTGCCTACATGAAAGGCATGCAGGACGAAAATATTCTGGCTACTGCCAAACACTTTCCCGGTCACGGTGATGTAAGTACCGATTCGCACAAAACACTTCCGGTAGTCCCTTTCAGCAGGATGCGTCTTGATACACTTGAAATGTATCCTTTTCAACAAATGATAAATGCCGGGGTGGGCGCTGTTATGACAGCACATTTATACGTGCCTGCCCTTGACTCAACACTTCATACACCCTCCTCTCTTTCCAAAAAAATTGTTACAGGCATTTTAAAGGATAGTCTCGGATTTAAAGGCATTGTTATTTCCGATGCCATGAACATGAAAGGGGTTACCAAATATTTCCCTGCCGGAAAAGCGGATGCCAAGGCTATGATTGCCGGAAACGATGTGCTGGAGTTTGTTCAGGATGTGCCGCTGGCCATAAAAAAAATCAGAAAGGCCATTGCCAAAGGTGAAATCTCATGGGACGACATTAACCAGCGTTGTAAAAAAGTCCTTGCTGCCAAATATTGGGCAGGTTTGGCCCACTGGCAACCTGTGGATACTACCCACATGACAGAGGATTTGAATCCGCCTTCAGCCCGGATACTGAACCGCAAGCTCATCCGGGCATCACTGACAGTACTTCGCGACAGTAATGCCGTTATTCCTGTGCAAAATCTTGGTCAACAACGTATTGCAACCCTTGCCATTGGAAGTAAAACGGAAATTCCTTTTCAGAAAATGCTGGCCAATTACACAAAAACAACAAACTTTTACTGGACAAAAAGTGATACACTATCTGACAGTCTGTGGCAGGCCAGACTAAAAAATTATAGTCTGGTGATTATCGGAATTACGCACATGAGCCAGTATCCCGCCAGAAATTTTAGTATTACCCCCGGTATGCTGGATTTCCTGCAAAAGGTGATGGCGACACATCAAACCATTGTAACCGTTTTTGGGAACCCGTTTTCGCTGAACAAAATGCCCGGTATCGAAAAAGCAACAGGGCTTGTGCTGACTTACGAAGACTCTCCCCTGTTTCAGAATCTGGCAGCACAACTGATTTTCGGGGCATTCGGATCTCACGGGACTTTACCTGTGGGTTTGGATCATTTTCCCATAAATTCGGGAATATTTACCCCTTCACTTTCACGGTTGTCGTATGGCTTTCCGGAAGAACAGGGAATGAATTCAGACTACCTGAACAAAAAAGTTGACTCCATTGCCCAGGAAGGTGTTGATTCCATGGCTTATCCGGGATGCGAAGTACTGGTGGCCCGCAACGGCATGGTGGTTTTTCACAAAACATATGGATATCACACCTATTACAAACGGGTAAAGGTGGAACCAAATGATTTGTTTGATTTTGCTTCCCTGACCAAAGTTACGGCTTCCACACTTGCCGTGATGAAACTTTATGATGAAGGAAAACTGAAATTGGACGTTCCCTTTGCCCGCTACTGGCCTGCTTTTAAGCATTCCAACAAAAGCCAAATGACCTTACGGGAAATTATGACCCATCAGGCCGGATTGCTGCCGTGGATTCCATACTGGAAGTATACGGTAAAAAAAGACGGTAATTTTAAAAGAAGGATTTTCCGCCGCGATTCTTCCACCCGATTTGATGTTCCGGTTTCGCCCTACCTCTTTCTGAACAAAAACTACCGGAAGACTATGTACAAAGAGATAAAAAAATCTCCGGTTTCAGCAGTGAAAAAATACCGTTATTCAGGCTTGTTCTTTTACCTCGTCCCGCAACTTGTAAAGAATATGACCGGAGAAGATTTTGGAACTTTTCTGAAAGAAACATTCTACCATCCGCTGGGGGCCTATAACCTCACGTTTAATCCTTATCGCAGCCACCCGCTGGTTGATATTGTGCCTACCGAAATTGATACTTTTTTCCGCAAATGGCCCATACACGGATATGTGCATGATGAAGGAGCTGCCATGATGGGAGGTGTTTCGGGGAATGCCGGCTTGTTTGGCACGGCCAACGATCTCGCCAAACTGGCACAGATGTATCTCCAAATGGGTGCTTTTGGAGGGAAACAATACATATCGGATACCACTATGAAAGAATTCACCAAATGCCAGTATCCGGATAATGACAACCGTCGGGGCCTGGGATTTGATAAACCGTTGCTTGGGAATGATACGCTTTCCGAAGCGAAAGCTTATCCGGCCAAAAGTGCCAGCCCGGCCAGCTTTGGACATTCCGGCTTTACCGGGACTTTTATGTGGATTGACCCCAAAGAGAATCTGGTCTATATCTTCTTTTCCAACCGTGTTTATCCCACACGGCTTGACCACGAAATCTATAAACTGAATATCAGAACATCCATACAGCAGGCACTGTATGATGCGATAAAAAAAAATAAACCGTGATGGAAGATTTTGATTGTATATGATTCGGAATACATTTTAAAGGACGCTGGATATGCCTTTTGAAATAATCCGAATCAATAACATGTAATGGCTTTTATTGTCCTAATTTTATCAACGGTACTTTTATTCCTTTTAATTTGTTCATTATATGGTAATGAGTTTGGCATCGGAATGCAGTACTTCGGTCAGGGGGACACCCCAGTATTTTACCTCAACATTTATCTTTACAAAAAGATCCGAAAGAGACAGGTTATCAGCACATCCTTTACAGGCAGTGATATGAACCCCGGCTTCAGCAAGTTCTTTTATTTCCTGTTGTACCACAAAATCTTTGCCAACAAGCGCGGCAGAAGCACCCCAGATAATCAGCGTAACGTCTTCCCACCAATGATGTTTCAGGCTGTTCAACGCATACATAAAAACCATTTCATCAAAAGTAACTTTTTCACCACTTGTCCATAAAATATATAACTTTTCTTTTGTCTCCATAAGGCTTGTCTCTTAATCTTTTACAGCAATAATTTGTACAACGGCTCCTTTTCCAAAATGCAGCTTTCCTTCATGTACCTCCCGTACGATTTCCGACGCATGGACAAACCGGAGGTCGTACAGTTCTTTTTTCAGTATGGAAAGATCCACAAGTAGCTCTTTCATGGGAGGTCCGCCGGTTTTATATTTCAGTTGATCCGGCGTATAGGCTTCTGCCAGAAGGACTCCGCCTTTTTTCAGCGCTTTTACAATCCTGGTATGAACATTTTTTCGTAAGGCAGGCGGGAGGTGACAAAAAATGGAAACAATGCCGTCCCATTGCTCTCCTCCCAAATCAAAATCTTCCAAATCGGTTACAATGGTGGTGATGGAAACGTCGTTTTTCTGCGCCAGCCTGTCTGCTTTTTTCATGGCCACCGCCGAACTGTCCACAGCTGTTACCTCATAACCCTGCCGGGCGAGGAATACGGCATTACGTCCTTCGCCTTCTGCCAGAAACAGAATTTTTCCTCTGGGAATTTGTTGGAAATTTTCTTTCAGAAAATCATTGGGCTTGATGCCATAAAGGTAACTTTCCTGTGCATAACGTTCATCCCACTTATTCATACGTAATCTCTTTTGCCTTGTTTTATTGTTAAAAGTACTTTTGTCTAGTCTATCAACGGTGCTTCCGGCTTTAGCTTTGCTTTTATCACCGGACGTTTCCCTTGCACCGGAATGTTATAATGCAATGGCGAATGCAGCGGTGGGAATGTTCCTTTCAACACGTTGTTGGGGCGGCTGCCTTCAAAACCCAGCCACGAATATTTGCCGTAGTGCGGCAACAGACGTGCCAAACCGGAAATGGATTCCTTACTATTGGCACCCACAAAACCGATGGTCTGCCCCTTGTTATCCGGATTGGGAATGGCATAAACCAATGCCCCTGACTGACGTAAATCATTTATCTTTTTCAACTGCTGCGCGTTGAAATAGCGGGAATAATTTTTTTGCATGTTGAACAGGTCGGCAAATTTGTTTTTAAACCCCATAACCCATACCGCACCATCGGTGGGAAGTTGTTTAAGATCCTTGTCAAGAACAACCGTAAGGATTTTCTTCTGTACTTCCTGCGTCTGCTTCCAGGTATCTGCAAGTTTCTTATATTCGGAAAGATACGGGCTGTTTGCAGGTAAAATGAGTGTTCCTTTCACATCTCCGAAAAGTTGCGTTAGCGAAGGAGGTGCCTCCCCTTTGTCCAATCGCCGGAAGATATCAAACTGCGGATCAACTTCGAGCCGCAACGGTTGTTGGTGAAAGGCAAACATAGGATACATATCACGGTTTCTCATGTAAACTTTTCTCAGGACAACGGTATCTTCAAAATAAACCGCCACCGGCACAACCAATGGAAAGACATCTTCTTTTTGAACTTGCGACAGCCGGAAAGAGAGCAGGTAGTCATTTTTGGGCTTCCTCACTTTCACTTCACTCAACGTTAGCTGCGGTGCCCCTTTTCGCGTAAGCCATTCTTTAAAGAAAGGTTTAAGATCGCGCCCGGTAACTTTCTCAAAAGTAGTTCGTATATCAGCAAAAGAGGCTATTTTAAAACGGTAGTCTTTGTAAAACTGCCGATAAGCCCGAATATAAAGTGAGTCGCCCACCAGTTGCCGCAGCATGTGTTGGAACATCAGCGATTTGCCGTAGCCAATGGCTTCTTCGGCAGTATTGTGGCGTTCGCGAAAATCCACCACGGGGAAATTATTCTGTGGGTTCACAAAATCGGTAAATTTCTGCAATGTATTTCGGCGATAGTCCGCACCTTGTCCCCGTTGTTCTTTCAGCATATGATCGGCCATATAGGCTGTTAGCCCCTCGCACCAGTTGCCCTGTTTCATGGCTACATATACCGAGTTTCCCCACCAATTGTGTAGCAGTTCATGAGGGTATGACGAATACAAAATGAATGGAAACCGAATAATACGCGAACCGAGCAGCGTGAACGAGGGCATCCCATAACCGGTTTCCCAGAAATTTTCCACCAGCGCAAATTTTGAATAAGGATAAGGCCCCAGCAGATGCACATACATGTTCAGATAAACACCGGTCATGTTCAGGTAACGCATGGCCAGCTTTTTATCCGGTGTACGCAAAAAAGCCTGTACCACCACATCTCCGGTTTTGGTGTCATATTCTGTCCACCGGTTAGCAGTCAGATAGACCTGATCCTGTGGATATTTGCATACATAGCGAATGGTGCGGATACCGTTGGCGGTATCGTTTTCCGTGCGTACTCCCTGCGAGACGACCAGCCAGTTGGCCGGTAACTGCGTCGTCAGGTTGTAAGTGAAAAACGGCGTATCGAAAGTGGGCATCCAGTAGGTGGAAGCGGCAAGATAAACGCCTTTTTTGCCAATAATACCTTTTGTTTCACTAAATCCCCGCGCATATTCGGCTGCTCCGGTGGAAAGTGCGTCGTTGATTATCCCGGTACATTTCAGTACTACTTTTTCGGTATTTTGTCCTGTTTTCAGTAAGGCGTAACGCGAAGCATCGGGCTGCTTGTCCTGTTTAGCCGTTTTCATTAGTTTGAAAGCACCCTCTGTAAGTTTCACGGATAAATGAGGGTTCAGATAAAAAATCAGGCTGTCGTGGCCGGCGACAAAAGCATCCGGGAAATTAACCGTATCGGTAAGATGAATCGTGCTGCTGTCGATATTCAAAACAGCCTTCAAACTATGATGCAGGTTTTGTGAAAATGCAAGCGACGAAAGCAACAGCAATGCCGCTGTCAAAATATGCTGTAGTTTCTTCATGGAAATTGGTTTAACAATGTGTTGTGGAATTTTGTTTTGAGACAAAGATAGGGAAATATTTTGGGGGGAAAGTAAGAAGGTGGGAGGGTGAGCAGGGCAAACGCATCATAAATTTATTAATTCTAACAATACAATGGATTACTTTAACTTATTATGTAACAAGCTCATTCGGATTGTAAATCCGAATGTCAAAGAGAAAGAGGATTTCTAATCCGATGGAAGATTATAAATTACCAGAATGCATTCCGCCATTAGATTTCAAATCCCAAGCCATTAAAACTTTCAGGTTACAAACCTGAAAGAGCTACC
>WFNG01000062.1 GCA_015488735.1 Bacteroidales bacterium
ATCTTTTCAAACATTTCTTTTTGTGTTTGAGGATTTTTCATGGTCAATTATTTATAAGTGTTCGGTTCTTTCCAGCAATTCCCGTACCCGTTTTTCCTGCCGGGCATTCGGTTGACACAACAGGTGATAACGCAAATGCCACGATACCATCCCCAGTGCAGTCCAGCGTATGTAATGCGGTAACAACTCTTTTTCAGCAGCTTCCAATGGACGTTTTTGCTCATAAGCTTGCAGAAAAACTTCCGGCAAATAATCATCAAGCCGGTTGTCCACAAAACAAAAACCGTTGATACACATGGCCACATCAAAAAGCAGCTGGTCTGTGCAAAATTGCTCAAAATCAATGATGGCTTTCAGTTTGTTGCCTTCAAAAAGCGTGTTATCAGGAAACAGGTCAGCATGAATCAACCCGACAGGCAGCTTATGATACAGAAAAGGTTCCACTCGTTCCCATTGTTTTGTAAACCGATCAAGAATATCCTGAATAGGATGACCGGTGGTAGGAAATCTTTTCATCAGGTTCACCACTTTCTCCGGTCGGATGCCGTTTCGTTTTTGAGGGATGGCGGACACATCGACGGAATGCAATAACGCTAAAGCAGAAGCAACTTCGGCCACCGTCCCTGCATTTAGTACCGGTGTTTCCCCTGGTATAAAATCATAAAGCAGAACAGGCAAGCCATCGATTAACTGAACAGTTTTTCCCGCTTTGTCCGGCACAGGAAAAGCTGCCGGAAAGCCGATAATTTTCAACACGCGGAGCATGTGATGCTCTTTTTCAATATCATCAACCGATTGTTGCCGCTGTATCCTGAACAGGAAAGCGCCTTTTTCAGTAACAATCTTGTAATTCTCGTTGGCAAAACCCTGGCTTAAAGCTTCAAACGACTTAAGCTTGCCCAAAGAATAATCTTGTAATACCCTTGTAATCAGTTTCTCAGGATTCATCTTAAGGTATCTCTATCTTTAATTACCAATTTATCTTACCCATGTACTCCATGCCCCGGACGAGCAGCGTTTTTTAACACTGGTACAAGCGGACGCTTGCACCAGTTATAGCGGACGCTTGCACCAGGTTAGCGGATATAAATGGTGCAAGCGTCTGCTCGTACCTTTATCCCAACACTTTATACACCGAATCCAACACGGTACCATCCACCCATTTTATGACGGCCACTATTTCATCACTCAACTTCGGTTTATCCGGTACGCCGCAAATGGCTTCCGCTTCTTCTTTCAGTTCCTGTATTGTTTTGATGGGCAATCCGCTGTTTTTGGCTTTCTCAATGAGATCTTTTCGCAGCGGGTTGATGGCAATTCCCCTTTCGGAGACAATGACATCGATCATCTCGCCCGGGGCACACAGCGTGGTAACCTCATCACGGATAACCGGGATACGATCGCGGAACAACGGAATAGGCAGGATGGTAGTCTTTCCGAAAAGTGTATTCTGCCAGCCGCCAATACCATGCAGCAGATAGCCATCGGAATGGCTGACCACGTTGGCATTGAAATTGACATCCACTTCGGTGGCACCAAGGACAACCACATCCACCATGGAAGCAAAATTCCCTTTGCCGTGGTAGTTGTAGGAGGTAAAAGGCGAAGTCCACACGTGGTTGGCATTTTCACGCATGGAACGAATTCCCTCCAGGTCAAAAGTCTGCCCATCGAGGATGTATTCTACCACGCCTTCTTCCAGCATCTCCACCGGATATTTATTACTTCCGGCCCGGATAAAACGTGCTTTCCAGTTATTTTTCCTCAAAATATCACCAAAATAATTTCCGATGGAAAGTGCCGTTCCACCGGCACCTGCCTGGTATGAAAAGCCATCGTAAATTAATCCGGTAGCCTCACAAAATTGCGCTGTCATCTCTGCAATCAGCAGACGATCAGGACTTTTGGTAATTTTGGTGGTTCCGGAGATAATCTTCTCAGCAATCCCAACCTGATCCACTTTCACCACGTAATCCACGTAGTTTCCCTGAATCTGCCACGGTACGGCCGGAAACGGAACCAGGTTGTCCGTAACAACAATCACTTTGTCAGCATACTGCGAATCGGCAAGGGCAAAGCCGAGCAATCCACAAGCTGCGCTGCCATTTACACCGTTGGCATTCCCGAAAGGATCGGCAGTGGGAGCCGCAATCACGGCAATATCAATTTGCACTTCGCCATCCTGTACAGCCTGATAACGGCCACCATGAGAGCGCAAAATGCCCAGTCCGGCCATTTTACCTTCGGAACAGAATTTGCCGAGAGCACCGTTCATGCTGCCTTCCACACGGTTGATGGTACCGTCTTCGAGATAAGGAATCAAGTGTTCGTGGCACGGGAAACTGGCCGATGGAAACCATCGCAGGTTTTTAATCCCCAGTTCATGGGCAATGTCAAAAATCTGGTTGGCAATCAAATCACCGTTACGAAAATGATGGTGTGTGGAAATGGTCATACCATCGCGCAGGCCGGCTTTGATGAGTGCTTCTTTCAGATTGGGAACCACTTTGTTACCGTCATCGGGGTAATCGGCACAACTGGCGATACGCGGTGCATACTTCCGCCCGGCGGGTTTGTGTTTTCCCACCCCCATAAAAGGAAGATGTTCTTCGCCGTTGATGACAGTCGGGACTTCGCGGCCTACGGCATTTTTGACTATTTTATCGTATTTTTTCATGGTCAATAGCTATTCATTTTTTCGTTGTTTAAGTATCCTGTGGCTCTTTCGGGTTTGCAACCCGAAAGTTAGTGGATTGGGGATTTTAAATCCCCCTGTCCCATAACCTCCGGATTGCAAATCCAGAGGAGCGTGAAAAGGTTGTAGACGGTGGCCAAACAATTGTCAAACGGTTGTCAGACGATGGTCAACCGGTTGTCAAACAATGGTCAAACAGGCACTTACTTCAACAATCTATTTTTACCTTCTACTTTTTACTTTTATCTTTTAACTTTTACCTTTTTACTTTTCTCTTTCCAGCCAATGAATATTTAATTTTCCTGTATTTACAGCCAATTCAATGGTCGTAACCGCTCTTTTCACCACCGGAGGATCAATCATTTTGGAGCCAAGAGAGACCACACCCAGCCCTTTGGCTTCGGCTTCTTTGAAAGCAAGATAAATCTTTTTGGCTTTTTCGATGTCCGCTTCATCCGGGGCAAAATTCTCGTGGATAACTTTAATCTGCCGTGGATGAATGCAGCCCATTCCGTCAAAACCCAGCGCTTTGGAACGCTTTACATTTTCAGCCAATGCTTCCATATCCGACACATCGGAAAAAACGGAATCGATGGGCTGAATACCGGCAGCACGGCAGGCATTTACTACCATGGAACGGGCGAAAAACGATTCTGTTCCCTCGTTAGTACGGCGTGTTCCCAAATCAGCCGTATAGTCTTCCAGCCCAATGGCCATGGCAGCTATCTTCGGACTGGCCACAGCAATTTTATAGGCATTCATCACCCCTTTGGCACTTTCGATAATGGGCATAAACCACACGGGATGATTCATCTCATGTTGTTCGAGCAATTCATTTGTTTTCTCAACAACACGTTGTACATCAGTCGCTTCTTCGCATTTCGGAATGAGAATCAGGTTGGCGTAATGCGGAATGACATATTCCAAATCTTCCAATCCACGGGCGCCCTGGTTGACACGCACCATCCGCTCGGCACCATAAAAATGCAAATTACGCAAGGCATTGCGCACGAGATAGCGGGCTTCTGTTTTTTTGGCAGACGCCACAGCATCTTCCAAATCCAATATCAGGCCATTGGGATTATGGACACCCGCGTTAAGCATGAGTTTGGGTGAATTTCCCGGAAGATACAACCGCGAAAACCGAAAATCATCCTTCTTCGTAGCCATTTTATTTTCTTCCAGAAAAGGCAGCAGAAATTCTTTATCAGTATCTATCACCTGCTTTATAGCTGCTTCGAGACGTGCCGCCAGCACAAAATCCACAGCACCGGCATCTTCTATGGAAACCTGTACATTTTCCAGTCCAAAAAAATGCATTACTTTTTCGGTAAGCGCTTCTATCTGCCTGCCAAAAAGCGCTTTCACCTTGCTTTTGACTTCTACCTGTACGCCTCCGCTTTGCGTTTGAGTTACAGCTACCCACACATCCGAGCGGATGCCAGAACCTTTGTTTCCGGCTGTTCCTGTTTTGTCCATTGAATGATTTTTTAAAGTACAAAGGTACATTCTGTTTTCGGAATAGCCATATATCAAAAATGGTTTATTTTGGCATATGTTGAAAAAAGGTTCCTTGGTACTGTTTCTGTTTATCCGGCCATGGTTTCTTTTTCACCAAAATAAGCTACATAAATCAACACAGAACCATTGAACTGAGTTGTGAAATATTACAACGCAGGTTCAAATATGTTTGGCACTTACAACCATACGAATATTGCTTATGTTCAGCTGCAATATTCAAATACTTTTTTTACCTTCGCAGGCAGAAAAATGATGGTTTCATGATTTACGTTGCCCTTATCAATCCTTTTCCGGTTATTTCTGATGCTTTGGAGGCATTGTTAAAAGACTCCGATGATATTAAAATAAGCAGAGTTTATGATACCTTGGAAGACCTTATCAAGGATCCTCCGCAAAATCCTGTTCATGTGGCTTTGACAATGGTTTATTCTGTATCAGAGAAAATAATTGATGACATAAAATTATTTTTGCAACATTTCCCCAAAGCCAAAATGCTGGTTCTTTCCATGTTTAATGATGAGAAGTTTATTTTACGTACCATTAAGGCCGGCGCCAAAGGCCATCTTGGCAGTGATGCCAACCGGGCAGAAGTGATGGAGGCTATTTACACCCTTCGTAACGGCTATGAGTATTATGCAAAAAGTATTACGGATATTTTGCTTCACAGCTATCTTTCTGATCAGAAAATCGGACCGGTTGAAAAAGAAAACAAGCTAAAACACTTGTCGCCAAGAGAACTTGAGGTTTTTAAGTTGTTTGCCGAAGGTATGTCAAACCGACATATTGCCGAAAAGTTGTTTATCAGTGTGAGAACGGTGGAGACACACAAAAACAATATTATGAAAAAGATAGAAATAAAAACCACTGTAGATTTGGTGAAGTTTGCCATTAAAAATAATATTATTCAAATAGACTAATAGTCCCAGCGGACGCTGGAACTATTTTGGGGGGACGCTGGAACTATTTTGGGCGGACGACAGAACCATTTAGTTTTCAGTATCTTTCGGATTTACAAATGAGTAGTATTATTGGAATAAAGGATTTCAAATCCGCTCTTTTCAAAAACTTCAACTTCCGGATGACAAATCCCGCAGGGCTAATACGTCAGTCAAGATTTAAGCAAACTTCTCAATAAGCTCCACCAACCGGCTGGAGTATCCCATTTCGTTGTCGTACCAGGCCACTACTTTCACCAGCTTGTTTTTGTCGCCCAACACAGCGGTCAGGTTGGCATCGAATACGGCGGAGTATGTGTTTCCAATTATATCAGCCGAAACAATGGGGTCTTCGGTATATTGCAAAATACCTTTTAACCGGCCTTCGGCAGCTTGTTTAAAAGCAGTATTTATTTCTTCCACGCTGGTAGATTTGCGCAAAGTACAGGTAAGGTCGGTTAATGATCCATCGGGAACGGGAACCCGAATTCCGGCACCTCCCAGATTATTTTCCAAATGGGGGAATATTCTGGTAGCAGCTTTGGCTGCACCGGTGGTTGTAGGAACAATAGAATAAGCGGCTGCCCTCCCACGGCGCCAGTCTTGATGAGGACCGTCCACAATATTCTGATCTTTGGTGTAGGAGTGCACGGTAGTCATAAAGGCTTTGTCGATACCCCAAAGTTCATCAAGAATCATAATCAGCGGAGCCACATTGTTGGTGGTGCAGGAAGCGTTGGAGATAATGACATCGTTTTTGTCAATGATTTCATCGTTAACACCAAGAACAACATATTTGACATTATCCTGTTCGCCTTTTGCCGGTGCAGAGATGATAACTTTACGGGCACCTGATTTTTCCACATGTTGAATGGCCTGTTCGCGTTCCACAAACTGACCTGTGGATTCGATGACAACATCGATATTCAACGCTTTCCAGGGAAGTTTTGCCGGATTAGGCTCGTTGAACACACTTAATTTCTTATTGTTTACATAGATGTGTCCACCGTTGTGTTCAACAGTTCCTTCAAACTGTCTATGCACGGAGTCATATTTTAACAGATGGGCAAGGTTGGCGGCATCGGTAAGATCGTTGATGGCAACGACTTCCATATTCTCTTTATTCTGAATGTTTCGGAAAGTGATACGCCCGATGCGGCCGAATCCATTGATGGCAATACGTATTTTTGACATGTTATTAGCTGTAATTGTAAATGGCAAATTTATTAAACTGTGGAAATCGTACACTGTGAAAACCGGATAGATTTCTTAAAAATAGAGCTTCCTGATTAAGCGTATCAGAAACAGGTAGTTTTTATTGTTGAAACTAAATAAGCCGGATCTGTTTTTGTCTGTGGAAGCTGGTGAGGCGAGGCGTCAGTTTTCAGAAAACTCTCCGTTGCATACGCTAAGAATCAGGGCTCGATCTAATGCAGGTCCAATCCGTTCATCATGTAGAGAGAATGTTCGACAGTAGGTAAAATTTCTTCGAGATATTCTTTTACTGCTTTGGTACTTCCCGGTAGTGTATAAATTAAGGTTTCATTTATTGTGCCGGCAACAGCTCTGCTAATCAGCGCGTTGGGTTTTTTCATCCCGTATTTTACCCGAATAAGTTCCATGATTCCTGTAATTTCCTTATCCAGCATTGGTTTCACAACATCCGGAGTAATGTCTCTTTTGCCTATTCCTGTTCCGCCGGTAGTTATAATTATATCAAATTTTTCATCTACAGAATGCTGTATCAGGCGTTGCAGCTCATGAGCATTGTCAGCCATTATTTCTGACCTGAATTCGAAGTGACGGTTTCGTGATTTCAGATACTCTTCCGTTATCTGTTTTACCAAAGGGCCGCTTTTGTCCTGATAAACGCCTTTGCTGGCACGATCGCTGAGGGTTACAATTAATATCTTCAAAATACGGGGTTGGTATTCAAATTTTATTCCGGGCGATAGTTTCCCACCTTTTATAACTTTTACAAAAATCCCTTCTTTGGGCATAACACAATTTCCTACTTCCCTGAAAATAGCGCAGTTATCGCCATGACATTTCTTCCCAATCTGGGTAACCATTAGCTCCAGGTTATCCGAAACAAACCTGTCGAGAGGGGCCGTTTTGTATAGCTCCATCCCTTTTGTTGTAATATTTTCGGCAAACTCTCCCGGTGTTATCTCCCTGTTTGCCTGTTGGGCGAACTTGCTGATGCTTTCTTCTCCAAGCATGCTTACCTGGCGGTGCCAACTTCCCGAATGGGCATCATCAGGAATACCGATGTCTGTAAGAATGACGGTGCCGACAGGCTTTTTAATGGTCCCTTTTTTCTCGGACACATTGATAGATATTGTTTCAAAACTTGCCATATTTTTTTTCGTTATAAGTCTGATTTTGTTTTACTGATGAGATGAATCTTATCCATAACCATGGTTTTGTCAACGGCTTTGCACATATCGTAAACGTTGAGCAACCCGACCTGAACTGCTGTTAATGCCTCCATTTCCACACCAGTTTGTCCGATACTTTTTACCGATGCAGTAATCAGAACACCCTCATCCGTTAAAGAGGCTGTAACCGCTATTTTTACAATATTGAGGGGATGGCACAAGGGGATTAAATCACTTGTACGCTTTGCCGCCTGAATTCCGGCTATTTCCGATACAGTAAGCACATCTCCTTTTTTAATAATATTTTCAGTAATAAGCCTGACTGTTTCTTTTTGAAGTTTTATAAAGCCTTCAGCTTTTGCTACTCTCTGCTGGGTGGGTTTGTAGCCTACATCTACCATGTTGGCTTTTCCCTGTCTATCTAAATGTGTTAATTCTGACATATCGCAATTATTTTTTAGTTTATTTTTTAGTTTATTTTTTAGTTTATTTTTTATCCACCTATTCCATAAAAAGCGCCCGAAAGACTTTTTGTACCGGCTTTGGGTTTATTTTTGAGTGCCAGCTGGTAGGCTTTGCCAATTCCGGTTACTTTTGTTTGATAGGAAAGGTCGTTAAACAAGCAGGGCCGTATCTCTCCACTTGCTGTGAGGCGTAACCGGTTACAGTTTTTACAATCACCGCCTTCACCTCCATCAACCACTGAGAAATCTCCTGTTTTGAGGTTCATTTGATGAATAAAGCGGATTTGCAGATCGTTTTCTCTACAAAAGCGAGCCACGTTCTGTGCATCTTTCTCATCTTTATTTTTAAAGACTACACAGTTAATCTTAACCGGAGTTAAGCCTGCTTTTTTTGCTGCTTCAATTCCACGAAATACAGCATTGATATCACCGCCACGTGTAATTTCTGTATATCGGGCAGCCGACAGAGTGTCCAGACTAATATTAACACGATTCAATCCGGCTTTTGCCAAATCCATGGCGTAAGTTTCCAATAAAATACCATTTGTGGTCATAGCCAGTTCTTCCACGCCGGGAATACCCGCAATCATCCTGGTCAAATCGACAATTCCCTTTCGCACCAAAGGTTCGCCCCCTGTTAATCTTACTTTGTTGATGCCATTATGAACGCCTTCTGTTACGATTTTATAGATTTCCCCGAAAGAAATAATCTGGTTGTCCGGAATCAGCTGAATGCCTGACGCCGGCATACAATAAGTACATCGCAGGTTGCATCGGTCTGTCACCGAAATACGCAGGTAATTAATTTTTCGTTTATATTGGTCTAACATCTGCCAATTCTCCTTTTTTAATTGTGGTAACTCCCGGTTCTATAACCATAAAAGCCTGTGCATAAGACAAGGAATGAATATGGGCAGAGCCATGATATTCCACCTGTTTAACTTTACCATCTTCTGTAAAAACAACTGGTTCAAAGGCTTTACGGATGGCTTTTTTTCTGTGGTAATCATCGTTTAAAGGCATTCTGTAAACCGGTGTTTGATAACCAGTACCCATAATTTTATAAATAAGCGGTTTGACCAACATTTCAAACTGAACAAAGGTAGAAACAGGGTTTCCGGGCAAGCCTATAAACCATTGGTTTGCACTTATTCCGAAAATGGTTCTTTTGCCTGGTTTGGTCTGTACTCCATGAAACAATACATTTATCTTCATCTCTTTTAAGACGAGAGGTATAAAATCAAAATCCCCCATCGAAACAGCTCCTGACAGAATGATTATATCTGCTTTCCGGCATGCTTCAACTAAGATCTTGCGGGTATCTTCCATAGTGTCTTTTGCGATGCCCATATACTCTGCTTCCAGTCCGAGTTGCCGGGCCTGGGATATCAATTGATAGGCATTGCTGTTTCTTATTTGGGAAGATTCAGGCTTAAAACGAGGTTCTACTAATTCGTTGCCGGTTGAAATAATGGCAACTTTTGGACTTTTATAAACCAATACTTCCGTAGCTCCAACGGAAGCAAGAACAGGAATATGCCTGGGTTGTAAGAGTGTTCCTTTTTTCAAAACAACATCTCCTTTTTTGATGTCTTCTGCCAGCTTACAAACATTGGAAGCAGAGCTATCTCCAAGATAAATTATTTTGTTCTCGGAAAGTTTGCGGGTATGCTCTACCATAATAACCGTATCAGCACCTTTTGGAACCGGAGCACCGGTCATAATTTTAGCACATTCGTTTTTCTTTACCTGCTTTTTTGGAAAGTATCCGGCTGCTATTGTCTCAATCACCGTCAATTTATTGCCTGTATCCTGATGACGACAGGCATATCCATCCATGGCCGATTTGTCGAAAGGCGGCATGTTTATGTCTGATTGTATATCCTCTGCCAGCACTTTTCCAACAGAACTCATAAAATCAATTTTTTCAATCCCCAGCGTTTTACCGGTTTGTAACGCCATTTTCAAAGCATTTTCAAATAATATCATTTTAAAAAATTATTAGTTTAAACCCGGCAACAAGTAGTACTGTTGCCAAAAGATATTTTAATTTTATGTGTGACAGCTTATTGCTGCTTATGAAACCACCGGCTGTCCCTCCTGCCAAGCCGATAACAACCCATAACAAAATATGGGTATTAGGGGAAAAACTGTTGTTGAAATATAGGCCGGTAAGTCCTGCCAGCGAATTCAAAAAAATAAAAATGGCAGATATTCCGGCAGTTTCCTTTACATTAGACCAGTGAAGCAACAGTAGCAGCGGACTTAATATTATACCTCCGCCAATACCAATCATTCCCGAGAAAAAACCGATAACACCACCAATAATAATGGCTAACCAAAAAACAGGAATTTTGGTATCCTTAAAATCTTCTCTCGGACGGAAGAAAAACCGGGTAACAGCAATCAATAAAAACACACCCAATATTGTCTTGTAAATTCCCGAGTCAATATTTATACGGGCTCCGAGAAAGGCCATCGGGATGGAACCTATAATAAACGGAAACAAGACGTTAAGCCTGAAATATCCGTTTTTGTAAAACGAATAGAAAGAGATGGCAGAGACAAAAAGGTTTAATGTCAGTGCTGTTGACTTCATAGTGTATTGTTCAAACCCGAAAAGGGCCATTAAGGCGAGGTAACCGCTTGCGCCTCCATGTCCTACAGAGGCATATAACGCAGCAACAACAAACAACAACACCAAAAATAAAATGTCCATAACAACAAAACTTCTTTCAGTTTACATTACGCGGAAAGAAGCATATTCTGTTACTACGAACATTCTCATCCAACCCTAACACGGGATGGATACAGCAAAATATGAAGTCTCCTTTCCAATTCATCCCTATAAAAGCAGGGAATCGGGAGGCCCGGACATTTCTATTCAAACCCATTGGTTCAGAAACCATAGCAATACCTTAGGTTAGTGAACTCGGATAGTGCAATATTACATAAAATATCTATTAATCGAACTAACTATTTCCTTTAATTTATTGGAATAATTATAAACATCAGCTGTGTGGCCTTTAGTTTGCCAGGTAGGACGAATGAATATATTTTTGTATTATCTGATTATAAATCAGCTATTTAACAGGACTAAAGAGTTCCGGAGTAATACCAAATTAATCTAAAAGTTTAATCTTTCTTTTTCTCTTTGGCATTGAGATTATTTCCACTTTTTTCTGCGAGTCCTAAATCCCCATAATCATTTGTATAGCCGTAAAGTCTGTCCAGTTTGGTTTTATAAACTTTTTTTAACTGGTTTCTTTTCAACTTCAGCGTGGGGGATAATTCACCGGTTTCTGTGGACCATTCGCGACAGGTCAGTTCGAATTTTTTTATCTGGCGATGGCGTCCCAACGTTTTGTTAATGCGGTCTATCTCTTCCTGGTAGCGACTTCTGACCTTTTCATGATGAACCAAGTCCAGATTATCACGGAACTTCACATTATTCTTAAAACACCAGCCATGGAGATAATGAAAGTTCGGGCTGATAATGGCCGCAGCAAATTTTTCACCTTCACCAACCACCAGAATTTGTTCAATAAGCGGTGATTCTTTAAATCGGTTCTCCACAATCTGCGGAGCTACATATTTCCCGGTTGAAAGTTTAAAAATTTCTTTTTTCCGGTCGGTAATCCAGAGTGCAGTGTTTTCGATTTTCCCGATGTCGCCGGTATGGAAAAAGCCTTCTTCATCAATAACCTCTTTCGTTTTCTCCGGATCTTTGTAATAGCCAACCATCAGGCTGGGACCACGCATAAGAATTTCGCCATCTTCGGCCATTTTTACTTCTATATTGTCCAACACCGGCCCAACGCTACCCGCTTGCATGGTGGGGTAATCGCCATAGTTAACAGAAATAACGGGAGAAGTTTCGGTGAGTCCGTATCCCTGGGCTATTTTAATACCAACAGCACTAAATAACCTTGCCAGTCTGGGTTGCAGAGCAGCACCTCCAGAAATAATCACTTTCAGTTCGCCACCGAGTGCCTCTTTCCATTTGCTGAATATTAGTTTTTGGGCAATACCTAATTTTCTATTATACATTTTACTGCGTTTTGCCGGGTCGTCTTCGTATTTTACGCCAACTTCAACAGCCCAGTCAAACAACCAACGTTTAACACCTGTCAACTCTTTGCCTTTGAGCATTATTTTGTCGAAAAGCTTTTCCAGTACACGGGGAACAGTAGTAAAACCATGGGGATGTACTTCGTTCAGGTTTTCTCCAATGGTATCAATGCTTTCTACATAATAAACGCCTAATCCTTTGGCCTGGACAAGATAATTTACCATTCGTTCCAGTACATGACACATGGGTAGAAAGCTGAGCCAGCGATCACCGGCATCCACATCCAGCAGGTTGCGGGTAGCTGTAACATTGCTCATGAAATTATTGTGCGTCAACACAACTCCTTTAGAGCGGCCCGTAGTGCCAGAGGTATAAATGATAGAAAGTATATCGTCTTTAGAAATACTCTTCTTTATTTTTAGAAGTTCTTTTTCAAATTTGGCTTTACTTTTTTTACCCAACTCTAATATTTCGTTCCAATTTGGCACATCATTAATGTTGTCGTAGGTATAAATTTTTTCAATTTTTGGAACTTCATCAGCGAGGGGCTTAATTTTATCATAATACTCTTTGGACGACAAGATGGCAAGGCGCGCATCGGAATGTTCTAAGATATAACGATGTTCGGCAGGTCCAATATTGGGATAAACTGGTACGTGTATCACTCCGATTTGTCCCATTCCCATATCAGCAAAATTCCATTCGGGCCGGTTGTTGGAAATGGTTAGAATTTTGTCTCCTTTTTTAAATCCCAACGCCAACAATCCGTAGCTGAAGTTGTCAACTGTTTCTTTGTACTCATCGGTACTGAAATTTTCCCATTGTCCGTTTCTTTTGATGGAGAGGGCTACTTTTTGGTTGTACTCATTGACGTTTTGGTCTAGGATATCAAAATTTCTTTCAAGCTTCATGACTTATTTTGTGGAGGTTAATGATAAAAACTTAATCTATATATTGTAAAACAAAAATGTATAATCACTTTGAACCGGTCTGCGTTTCCTTCCCATTGTTTAATCCCAAATCACCAAAGTCTTTCGTATAGCCGTAAATATGGTCCAGCTTTACTTTATAAAGTTTTTTCAGATAAACCCGCTTTAATTTTAAAGTGGGCGACAGCTCACCGGTTTCTGTAGTCCAATCGCGGCAGGTCAGTTCAAATTTCTTAATCTGACGATGGCGCCCCAGCGTTTTGTTAATCCTGTCCACTTCTTCCTGATAACGTGCCAATACTTTAGGATGGCGGACAAGGTCGGTGTTGTCCCTAAATTTCACACCATTTTTAAAGCACCATCCGTGCAGATAATGGAAATTGGGGCTGATAATGGCGGCAGCAAATTTCTCTCCTTCGCCAACCACCAGAATTTGTTCAATAAGCGGTGATTCTTTAAAACGGTTTTCTACAATTTGCGGAGCCACATACTTTCCGGTTGAGAGTTTAAAGATTTCTTTTTTCCGGTCGGTAATCCAAAGCACACCATTTTCCATTTTACCAATATCTCCGGTATGAAAAAACCCTTCTTTATCGATGGCCTCTTTTGTCTTTTCAGGGTCTTTGTAATAACCCACCATCCGGCTGGGCCCACGCATAAGGATTTCGCCATCTTCAGCCATTTTTACTTCAATATTGCCCAGTATTGTACCGACACTACCAGCCTGCATTGTGGGGTAATTACCATGATTCACAGAAATTACAGGAGAAGTTTCCGTTAGTCCGTATCCCTGTGCCACACTGATGCCTGCGGCACTAAATACACGTGCCAGCCTGGGTTGCAGGGCGGCGCCACCTGAAATAACCACTTTCAGCTCTCCGCCTAAACCTTCTATCCATTTGCTGAAAATCAATTTCCGGGCAATGGATAGTTTAAAATCGTATAATGGTTTCCTTTTAGCAGGATCATCTTCGTAAGCCATTCCCAATTCAACAGCCCAGTCGAACAATCTTCTTTTTATTCCGGTAAGGCTTTTGCCATTAAGAATTATTTTATCAAATAGCTTTTCCAGTACCCTTGGTACGGCAGTAAAACCATGAATATGGATTTCATTTAAATTTTCGCCAATGGTATCAATACTTTCGGCATAATATACTTCTAAGCCCAGTGCCTGAACCGAATAGTTAACCATGCGTTCGAGCACATGGCATAAAGGGAGAAAGCTAAGCCATCTTTCCCCTGCCTCAACAGGTTGCAGAGGAGCGGCAGCCATCACGTTACTCATAAAATTATAATGGGTAAGCATGACACCTTTTGCACGTCCGGTTGTGCCTGACGTGTATATGATAGAGAGCAAATCGTCTTTAGAAATGCTTTCTTTAATCTGAGGAAGTTTTTTTTCGAACTTTTCTTTATTTTTTTTACCCAGTTCCACAATTTCACTCCAATGTGGAACACCCGAAATCTTATCGTAAGAATAGATATTCTCAATTTTTGGCACTTCAGCTGCCAATGGTTTTATTTTATCGTAAAACTCTTTGGAAGAAACAATTACCATTCTTGCTTCGGAATGTTCCAGAACATAACGATGTTCGCGGGGACCAATATTGGGATAAACAGGAACATGTACTACTCCGATTTGTCCCATTCCCATATCAGCAAAATTCCATTCGGGCCGGTTATTGGAGATGGTCAGAATTTTATCTCCTTTTTTAAATCCCAACGCCATCAACCCGTAGCTAAAATTGTCAGCGGCTTCTTTATATTCGTCTGTACTAAAATTTTCCCAACGACCATTTCTTTTTATGGAAAGAGCTATTTTCTGGTTATGTTCTTTGACAATCTGGTCTAGAATGTCAAAATTTCTTTCGAGTTTCATGGCAATGGTGTTAGGTTAATAATATTGTAAATAAATATCTATACGCGCATGTTTAAACAGTTGATATTGAATTATTTTGCTTTAAATGTCCAGGTAAAATGAAATTCAGAAACCTGATTTCCCTGCGCATCAATGCCGATAGAGGTAATGGTAACTGTCCGGCCTTCCCCCGTTTTCAAGGTTTCTTTCACTGCCTGGCTGATGGCTTCCCCATCGTTACAGGTAAATACCACCTTACTTTGTGCTTTTTTGGTAAATTTTGCCTGGGTATCAAAAACCAACATGGATACCGGCCGTGATGCTGCTTTAACTTCGGCAATAGCCATTGCTCCTGAAGAAAGTTCCGCAGCCATGGACTGCACGGCAAAATACAATGACCGGAAAGGATTCTTTGTCAGGTAATTGTATGGCACAGAAACGCTGGCATGTTTTTCGTCAAGTTCTACAATACGAAGACCATTCAACAGTCCCATGGGCATGTGCCTGATAAAAAACATCTTTAGCCGAAAGGGATTATTGGCCAGTTTCCTGAAATCTGTGGTTTTTGCCATAATTTTTCTAACTTTTTAAAAATGGGGGACAGACTGCAACAATCTGTCCCCAAAATAATAGTTAACTAAAAATTATATTTATTAGCATCAATCAGTTGAGCTGCTATTTTTCTGCGGGCTTCTTTTACGTTCACAGGATTAACTTTGGTAAAGCGTTTCATTCCCATGAGCATGCCTGCCTGTTCGTCACCTTCGGCAAAAGAGTTAACGGCATCAACACCGATTTTATTCATTTTTGCAGCCGTGTCATACAAGAATACATCGAGAATATCTTTGTAAATCTCCAGCTTTTTCTCATCGTACATGCCGGCCAGTTTTTCCACGCGCAACAGTGTCGATTCAGCAGCATAAGTGTGCATGAGCATGTCGGCAATGTTTAACATAATCTCCTGCTCATTTTGAAATGTTGTGGTATATTTCTGCAAAGCAGCGCCGGCAACCATAAGGATAGCCTTTTTGAAATTCAAAATGGTTTTATGTTTGGCTTCGAAATAATCCATAGAAGTACTTCCGAAATCGGGAATTCCCATCAATTCTTTGGCGACGGCTTTTGCAGGATTCAATAAATCTATTTCCCCTTTCATCCCTCTTTTCAACAATTCGCCAACAGCTACCATACGGTTGATTTCGTTGGTACCTTCGAAAATACGGTTGATTCTGGAGTCGCGGTAAGCACGTTCCACAACGGTTTCAGCCGAATAGCCCATACCACCAAATATCTGAACGCCTTCATCTACCACAAAATCGAGTGCTTCAGAGCCAAACACTTTGGCAATAGAAGCCTCAATTGCAAACTGGCGAATACCTTCAATACCGGCACGACCTTTGTCCATACCTTCTGCAATTAAAGATTCGATGGCATCGTCAATATTTTGGCTGGCACGATAGGTGAGTGATTCGGTGGCAAAGGTACGGATGACCATTTCGGCTAATTTGGTTTTGATGGCACCAAAGTTGGCAATGGCCATCCCAAATTGTTTTCTTTCAGTGGCATACTGTACACTGGCATCGATGGTAGCTTTTGAAGCTCCTGTTGTGGCTGCAGCCAGTTTAATACGACCGAGGTTTAGTATATACAAAGCAATTTTAAATCCTCCATTACGATCACCGAGAAGGTTTTCTACCGGAATTTCGGCATTATCAAAGAAAATCTGGATAGTGGAAGAGCCACGGATTCCCATTTTGTCTTCTTCAGCACCGAAAGTAAACCCGGGAGTATTGCGTTCTACGATAAAAGCGCTCAGGTTTTTGTCGTCTTCAATTTTTGCATAAACGATGAATAAGTCGGCAACACCACCATTGGTAATCCACATTTTACTACCATTCAGGATATAGTGTTTTCCATCTTTACTCAATGTGGCTTTTGTTTTGCCATTGTTTGGATCGGAGCCGGCATCTGGTTCTGTAAGGGCATAAGCGCCTATGTATTCGCCCGAAGCCAGTTTGGGAAGGTATTTCTTTTTTTGTTCTTCATTTCCGAAATAAAGGATAGGAAGTGTTCCAATTCCTGTATGGGCTGAATAGGCAACAGCAAAACTGTATCCTTTTCCCATTTCTTCTACGGTAAGCATGGAGGTAACAAAGTTCTGGCCGAAACCTTCGTATTCTTCCGGTACGGATATTCCCAGCAATCCCAGTTCCCCGGCATCCTTCATTAATTTTATAAGTAACTCGTTGTCATGATGTTCCAGTTTATCAATATTTGGAATAGCCTGCGTTTCTGTAAAATCGCGGCAGGTTTGGGCCATCATTTGCTGTTCTTCATTAAACTCTTCCGGAATAAAAATATCGGCGGCTTTTGTTTCCCTGATAAGAAATTCGCCTCCTTTTATTGCTTTATTGTCTGACATAATTTTATAATTTGATAGATGAATAATTCGGTTTAAAAAAATGCACAGTGACACATGGGCCACTGTGCATAAAAAATTTATAACATTTCATAAATACCGGCTGCTCCCTGGCCTGTACCGATACACATGGTTACCATACCGTATTTTTTATTACGGCGTTTCAGCTCATTCAACATTTGAACTGTCAGTTTTGCTCCTGTACATCCCAATGGGTGTCCCAAAGCGATAGCACCACCGTTTACATTAAGAATATCAGTGTTGATACCGAGTTCTTTCACAACTACCATCGATTGTGTTGCAAAAGCTTCATTGAGTTCAATCAAATCTATGTCGTCCAGTTTCATTCCGGAGTGTTTCAGTACTTTCGGAATGGCTTTCATTGGGCCGACTCCCATTTTGTACGGTTCTACACCGGATACCTGATAGTCCACCAGACGGGCAATAGGTTTCAGGTTATAACGTTTCAAGGCTTTCTCGGATACCACAAGAACAAAAGCGGCTCCATCAGACATCTGAGAAGAGTTACCTGCAGTAGAAACGCCATCAGGAGCAAAGGCAGGTCTCAATTTCGACAATGTTTCAACGGTTGTCCCTCTTCTGGGACCTTCATCTGTATCAAAGATTTTATCACGGGTTTTCATTACCCCGTTTTCATAATAATTTTCTTTGACAGTGAAAGGTACAATTTGGTCTTTAAAATAGCCTTTATCAATGGCATTCAATGCTTTTGCATAAGAATTAGCTGCAAATTCATCCAAATCAGCACGTTTCAAATTGTATTCGCGGGCTACCATTTCGGAGGTTAATCCCATACTCAGCCACCAGTTTGGATTGGTTTTGGAATAGTCGGGGTTAGGAACCATACGCCAGCCCCCCATGTTGATCATCGACATGGTTTCTGCGCCACCGGCAAGAATCACATCGGCAATCCCGGCACTAATTTTTGCAGAAGCAATGGCAATAGATTCGATTCCGGATGAGCAGAAACGATTAACGGTAGAACCGGGAACATCGACGGTGTCCAATGCCATGAGCGAAAGTAAACGCCCCATATTCATACCTGTTTCTGCTTCAGGAAAAGCATTTCCGACGACCACGTCGTCAATTTCTGATTTTTCAATTTGTGGAAAGTCATTCAACAAATGTCTGATGACCGTTACAGCAATGTCATCGGGACGCGTAAAACGCAGTGTGCCCCGCGGGGCTTTGCCAATTGCCGAACGATATCCACCTACTATATATGCATTCATGATTTTATATTTTTCTGATTAAAAAATGATTTATTTTAGTTTCTGAGGATTTTACCTTTGGTAATCAGGCTATTGATACGTTCCAACGTTTTGCGCTGCATACAAAGCTCCATAAAGGCTTTTCGTTCCAGGTCGAGCAAATACTGTTCGGAAACTTGTGTAAGTGGTTGCGATATTTCGCCACCTGCTATAACATGCCCTAATTTTTCAGCGATTAGGCCATCGTGTTCTGACATATAATGCCCTGTTTTAAAACCGTCAACACCAACGTTAACCATTCCAAGGGCTTCTTTACCCAGCACTTTAATGTTGTTTCTTGGAGCCGGTTGTGAATATCCTTTGTCGGCCATTTCAATAGCAACCTTTTTGGCGTAAGCCAACTGATGTGCGCGGCTGACAATAATTTCGTCAATACCAGGGCGAAGATAACCCAGGTCAAAAGCTTCGTAACCTGAAGTAGAGACTTTAGCCTGTCCGATGCTCAGGTAACGGTTCAGGAACTGGTTTGTACGGATATCCCCCGGGTGAAGTTCATCACCAAGACGAAGGGCAAATTCTTTGGTACCGCCGCCACCAGGAATCAATCCAACACCAAATTCAACTAATCCCATATATGTTTCAGCATGAGCAATCACTTTGTCGCTGTGCATACATACTTCACAGCCACCACCCAGGGCCATTCCGTGAGGAGCAGCAACTACCGGGATGGAAGAATAACGCAAACGCATGGTGGTTTTCTGGAACCACTGAACGGCCATGTTCAAATCTTCCCATTCCTGTTCAATGGCCAACATGTAAATCATGCCTACGTTGGCACCGGCAGAGAAGTTGTCGCCTTCGTTTGAAATAACCAGTGCTTTGTAATCGGCTTCAGCCATGTCAACAGCCTTGTTCAGACCTTCCAGTGTTCCCTGACCAATAGTATTCATTTTAGAGTGGAATTCGACGTTCAGAACGCCATCGCCAAGGTCGAAAATGCTGACATCGTTGTTTTCCCAAACTACGTTGGTATCGCGAAGTAAAGCCAGTGAAAGTTTGTTTTCCTGACCGGGAACTTCTTTGTAGGCTTTTGTTTTTAAATCATAATAATATTTTCGTCCTTCTTTAACGGTAAAGAAAGAAGGGCATCCGGCATCGAGCATATCGTAAACCCATTGTGCAGGTTTGTTACCGGCTTCTTCCATGGCTTTAACCGTTTCGGCAACGCCAAGAGAATCCCAGGTTTCAAAAGGCCCGATTTTCCAACCAAATCCGGCATTCATGGCATCGTCTGCCTTGTAGATGTCTTCGGTTATTTCCGGGATACGGTTAGAGGTAAACTGGAACAGGCTATAGAAAGAAGCACGGTAGAAATCGCCGGCTTTACCTTTGTCTGCCAATAAAACGGGAAAACGTTTGTGCAAATCATCAATCCCCTTTGTTTTTTCCAAAACAGAAAATTTCGGACGGGGATCTTCTTTATATTCCAGTGTTTCAAAGTCGAGTGTAAGGAATTTTTTCTTTCCGTCTTCAACTACCTTTTTAAAGAATCCTTGTTTTGTTTTCGATCCCAGCCATTTGTTATCCAGCATTTTTTGCAGATAATCAGGAATTTTAAAAGCTTCGTTGGATTCGTCATGGGTAGATTCGCGGATATAATCTGCTACATGTACCAGCGTGTCAAGGCCTACTACATCGGCAGTTCTGAATGTCGCAGACTTGGCACGGCCAATCACCGGACCTGTAAGTTTGTCAATTTCAGGAATGGTAAGTCCATATTCTTTCACTTTGTTGAAAAGCTCCATGATGGAGAAAGTCCCAATACGGTTTGCGATAAAGGCAGGCGTGTCTTTGGCGAGGACAGCTGTTTTGCCAAGATAGCGTCCTGCATAATCCTCCAGAAAAGCAAGCACTTCCGGATCGGTGTATTTGGAAGGGGTAATCTCAAAAAGCTGTAGATAACGTGGAGGATTGAAGAAGTGAGTCCCGCAAAAATGTTTCTGGAAGTCTTCACTTTTTCCTTCGGCCATATCGTTAATGGAGATACCTGAGGTATTGGATGTTACAAGTGTGCCGGGTTTCCTCAACTTGTCCACTTTTTCAAATACCTGTTGTTTGATATCCAACCGCTCAATAACCACTTCGATTACCCAGTCACAATCTTTGATTTTGGGTAAATCATCGTCAAAGTTACCGGTGGTAATACGTTTAGCAAACGACTTTTTGTAAATGGGCGAGGGTTTGGATTTCAGGGCAGCATTCAATGAATTGTTAACAATCCTGTTTCTGACTGCCTTACTTTCCAGTGTCAGCCCTTTTGCTTTTTCAGCATCTGTCAGTTCACGTGGCACAATATCGATGAGCAAAACCTCAAGACCGATATTGGCAAAATGACAAGCAATGCCGGAGCCCATGACACCGGATCCCAACACTGCAACTTTTTTGATTCTACGTACCATAATATTTAGATTAGGTTTATTAATTTAATGAACAACATGCTCACTGTTAATTTGTTTTTCAGTTTTCTGCTTTGGTTTTGGTGCTTCTCCCAGTTCAGTGTTTACCTGTTCTTTAATAATGTCAAACACCTTTAAAAAAATGGCCATCTCTTTTTCATCAACCTTACTAAGAAGTCTTTCGTTGAAATCAAGTACCGATTTTTTAGCAATTTTTCTTCTTTCTACTCCTTTTTTCGTCAGAAATATTTTAACAACACGTTTGTCTTCAGGAGAAGTTTTGCGATATATACAGCCATCTTTTTCCATTTTTTTCAATAAACGGGTAAGACTGGAATTTTTCATTCCCAACTGCTGTGCAAGCCGTGTGGAAGGCGTGCCCTGCCGTTCTACATAGGTCAGCAGATAACCTATTGTTTGGGTAATTCCATACTTGGCTGCTATGGAATTATACATTCTCGACAATGCAAGAGAAGTTGTTCTGATGTAAAACTCTATGGTTTCATTTAACTTCATCTCATTTTCTGTTTATTACGCATGCGTACAAAAATAAACCAAAAATAGTTCGCATGCAAACTATTTTTTGAAAAATTAACATTTAGATTTATTCTAAACGGCTTTATTCAAACGTTTGCACACGAAAACCTGCGTTTTATGGCGAAACCGGTTTTCTTTCGACTGTTTATAAATAACAATTGTTTTACTTTCAAACTTTTTACCGGGTTTGATAAGAGCTACTTCTCTGCATATCTTTGCAAGCAGTTTGCCTGAACAGGTTATTATATATTAATAAGGTAAAAATATTTATTATGAACATGATAGACGAAACTATTTCTGCATACGCTGCAGAACATTCTTCTGATGAAGGGCCGATATTATACACGCTGAACCGTGAAACACATTTAAAGACATTTTATCCCAACATGCTTTCGGGAAAAATACAGGGAAAGTTTTTGGAAATGATAGTATATATGCTAAAGCCCAAAAGAATTTTAGAGATTGGGACTTTTACGGGATATTCCGCACTTGCCATGGCCAAAGCATTGCCGGAAGATGGCATCCTTTATACCCTGGATAACAACGAAGAGATTGAAACTTTTGCCCGCCGTTTTTTTGAAAAAGTACCTTACGGGACAAAAATCCGTTTTGTCCTGGGCGATGCGCTGCAGACTATCCACACACTAAACGAAACTTTTGATTTCATTTTTATTGATGCGGATAAAATGCATTATCCCGATTACTATGAGGTTTCTTTGAAAAAGCTGAGAAAAGGTGGCTTCATCATGGCCGACAATGTGTTATGGGGAGGAAAAGTGGTTGAGGAAAACAAACATCCCGACAAGGAGACCCGTGGGATTATAGCATTTAACACACTGGTGAAAAACGACAAAAGGGTGGAACAGGTAATGCTTTCCATCAGGGATGGGCTGATGCTTATTCGGAAATTATAGTGGAAAAAGGGATTCCTGATTTGGCAAAACAATTACTGTTTTCAAATAGTTCCGGATATAGACAGTACACAGGATAATCCAAATCTTGTTTCATTTGCATCGGGATATGAAGCTAAAAAGTTTTTCTTACCGATTTATTTTTAAATTTGTCCTCTCATTAAATATTCGGGAAACGGAATGTATTTCATGAAAAAAAAATCCTGGTTTTCTTTGTCGGCATTGTCAATATTGGTTGCCGGGCTGATGTTTTGGCCGTTCCAGTCTGCCTTGAGCCAGCTTCCCTGCACCATCACTTCCAGCACAACATCGCCCGTGTGCTACGATGCCCCGTTTACTTTATCGGTACAGGCGCAAAACGGACTAAAATACAAATGGTCCACAGGAGACACAACGGCCTCAATAACAGTACGTCTGACTGCTCCTGCCAATTTTACGGTAACAGTTTCAGATCCTGCCCTGGGAACTGTTTGTACCAGCCAGCCGTTTCGCATGGATGTACGGCAAAAAATTAATATTAGTTTCAGGCAGCTGCAACTTACCTGTACCGATGCCAGCCAGGATATTGGAAATACAGCTCAGGTAAAAGCTACAGCATCCGGTGGCTATTCAGCCAAGGAATACAAATATTTTTGGGATGTAAAGCCCATCCAGATCTCTCCCGGAGATCCTTCGGTGGCAGTAGGGTTGAGTGCACATCAAAATTATTCTATCCGTGTTGTCGATCCCAATGGATGTGTTGCACAGGAAACTTTTTATACAAAGGCTTATCCCAATCCTGTAATAAAAATCAAAACTTCCTCTGATACGGCTTACATCCAAAACCCACACATCACCTTCTCTTTCGAAAATCTCTCAAAGGATACTATTCAGATATCGAACAGTTATTGGGAATTTGATGGAGATCAGAATTCCTATTCCCAGACTCAGGTTATCCATACCTTTAACAAGGTGGGTACTTATAAGGCTTATCTCACAGTTTTCAATCAACAGGGATGCGATACGTTATATACACATGTGGTGGATATTTTTCCGGTACAGTTGTTTATCCCTAATGTGTTTACACCCAATGGCGATGGTATCAACGATTATTTCGTCATAAAAGCGAAAGATGCCTCCCAGACCGGGACAAAAAGCACACTTAAGTTTAATGGTGCTCAGCAAGATTATAAACCACTCAATACCTATTACGAGAAAACACATTTGGTTATTTTTAACCGGCTCGGCCGAAAAGTTTTTGAATCGAATAATTATAAAAACAACTGGAATGGAGGCGGCTTGCCGGATGGAACTTATTTTTATGTATTGAAATGTCAGGGATTTAAAGATAAAAATGTAGTCTATAAAGGTTCTGTTACTATCTTTGCAACGAAAAAATAATAACAATGTCGGTAATAAAAAAAATAGTATTCCTTTTTGCTTTTGCCGGATTGCTGACTTTCAGCGCCTGCCAGAATCAAAACACAAAAAAGAAACCTGAAAAACAAAATGTATTCACCCGGGCAAATCAGAATGCACCGGTGATGACTTTTACCACAACAGTTCATGATTTTGGGAAAATGGACCAGGGAGAAATTGGTAAATACAATTTTCATTTTAAAAATACAGGCAAAACCGACTTAAGAATAGCCAGCGTAAGCACGAGTTGCGGATGTACTGTGGGAGAATATCCTCACAAGCCTGTAAAACCCGGAGAAGAAGGCAATGTTGAGGTAACTTTTAACAGTGCACACAAAATGGGGTATCAGAACAAAAGTGTTATGCTGCTAGCCAATACCAAGCCTGCGCGAACAGTGTTGCGTATTAAAGCTGATGTTAGAATTCCAAATGATAAATGACACGGTCTTCTAATAAAAAAGAAAAATTTTAATCAATCATAAACAATTAATTTACAAAAATGAACACATTATTTATTTTATTGCAAGCTGGAAAAGAAGGAAGCTCATGGATGCAGTTATTACCTTTATTGCTAATCCTGGTAGTCTTTTATTTCTTTTTTATCATGCCGCAAACCAAGAAAAACAAGGCCCAGAAAAAATTCAGGGAAAATCTTAAAAAAGGAGATAAAGTGGTAACTATTGGCGGTATCCACGGTAAACTTACCGAAGTTAAAGAAAAAACCGTTGTGCTCGAAGTGGGTACAGGTGGTATGAAAATGACTGTTGAAAAATCTGCCGTTGCCATGGACAACGAAACCATAGTGCAGAAATAGCAGAACTGTTTCTATTCTTATCAAAGGCCTTCCCTTTCCCTTTTTATGGGGATGGGAAGGTTTTTTTTGTGGGCGATTTACAGCAATTTTTGGAAAATTGATAATTGTTTTTGTTTGTTTGTCGTCAGGAAAATACGTTTCGTCTGATAATTCCCCCTGCATGTATAATATATTTTTTAAGTCTTCGGAAAACCAGGACTTTTGTAGTTAAAAACAGGGAAGATGAAGAAAATAATTATCACGGTACTTACCCTATTTATTTTGAGTGCATTTACTGTACCCAAAAACAAGCCGGAGGTTGTATGCCTGCATCAGTCAACAAAATTTATGGTGGATGGTAAAACCACAGACTGGAAATCAGATTCATTGAAATTTGATAACAAAACCGGGTTTGCCTACGCTTTTAGCAACAATAACAGAATGTTGTTTGTTCAGCTTAAGATGTTAAATGTAAATGTGCAACGAAAAGCATTGATTACCGGATTAACTTTGTGGATTGATCCCCGCGGGAAAGGAAAACACGTGTTGGGCATTGAATATCCGCAAGGCAGGATACATCAGCAAAACGCACGTACATTTGAGAGAAAGCCTTCAGGACAGCAACACCGTAGAACAAACCACAAAATGAATCAATTGCAATTGCACCTGTTTAACGAACGTTATCAATCAGAAAAACCAACCCTTAAGGGATTTGTGAAAGCCGGGATAGCACATGCTTCTGTCGGAGATGGCGGCATCAAAGTGCTGCTGCAAATGGATACGCTCGGGCATGTGGTTTATGAAGCACAAATTCCACTGAAGATGATTTTTGTTCAGACTGATGAATATTTATCAAAACACAAGCCGTTTTCTGTCATTTTTGAAACCGGTTACTTTCATATGGATATGTCGCAGATGCACGGAGGTGGCGGAATGGGTGGAGGCCGTGGCCAGAGAATGGGTAACGGGCAGCGTCCCAATCCATCACGAATGGCATTTATGCAAAACATGACAGAGCCCAGCCGTTTAAAAATTAAAACAATTTATTTATTTCAGGAAAAATAACTTATGAAAATGATAAAAACAGTTCGGTTTACAGCCGTTTTTTTACTCAGTATTTTTATGGTTTCTGTTGGGTTTGCCCAGCGGCCATCCAATGGGATTCCAACATCATCGTCTGCTCCCGGAGGTGTTATTACCGGGAAAGTAAAGGACAAAGGTGAGAGGACGCCCATGGAATACACCAATGTTGTGCTTTATCGCCTGCCCGATTCTACTATGGTTAACGGTGTTATTACAGGCAAAGACGGTGGCTTTAAATTTTCGGGATTAAAGAACGGACGATATTTTTTAAAGGCACATTTTATCGGCTTTAATATCAAAACAGTTAAGAATATTAAAATTGCCGGTACACAACGCCAAATAAAATTACCTGTAATTTACCTTGAGCCCATGGCCTCTACTTTAAAAGGAGTGGAGGTGAAAGCCAGCAGATCCAGAATTTCTTATCAGGTGGACAAGCAAGTGGTAAACGTTAGCAAGGATTTGATGGCATCCGCAGGTTCCGCTATCGATGTGTTGGAAAATGTCCCCTCTGTTGATGTAGATTTAAACGGAGATGTCACCTTGCGGGGATCTTCCAGTTTCACTGTACTCATAAATGGTCATCCCAGTGTTTTGAAAGGAAATGATGCTTTGCAACAGATTCCGGCTTCTTCCATTCAGCGTATAGAAATTATCACCAATCCTTCGGCAAAATATGATCCCGAAGGAGTAGGCGGTATTTTAAATATCATTTTGAAAAAGGATAAAAACCTTGGTATCAATGGCGTGATAAATGCGTCTGTAGGAAACCAAAAAAGATACAGAGGGAATGCATTGGTTGGCTATCGCACCAAAAAAGTTAATGTTTTTGTCTCAACCAATGGCAGTTACAGAGATATGAATATGCGTATGAACTCGCAAGATCTGACGTTTTTAGGCGACACCACCAATTACCGGAATACAAACATTGAAGGCATCAGAAACCGTAAAGGTTTTGGACTGACGGGAGGTCTTGATTATTACCTCACAAAAAAATCCACACTTTCTCTCTCCGGAGAATATGGCGGTTATGGGTTTGGAATGGACAATAACAGCAGACGTAATATTTACACTATTCCTGTAACAACAGATACTTATTCAAAATCTATCAGTCATTCTAATCGCTGGGGACATTATTACACGTTGCAAGCCGATTTTCTACACAAATTTAATCATTCCGGACATCAAATAGAAGCTTATGCCTATTACTCGGGTAAAAACAGCAACGACCTGGAGACCCAATCAGACTACCAAACCGATTCGCTGTGGAACGACCTGGACATGAGCCCTTCCAACTTGCGAACCAACACGATAGACACCTCTTCCAATTTGCGCATAAAACTGGACTATAGTCTTCCAATTGGTAAAAAAGGAAAATTTGAGGCCGGTTATCAAAGTCGTTTTTTTAATGAAGACGGTCAATATACTTACGAATCTTTAGATACGCTGACTAATACGTGGGCTTCGCATGGCAACTATAACAACATAGTCAATTTCACAAGAAATATTCATTCGGCTTATGTCAGTTTTAAGGATATTTACAAGAGTTTTGGCTACGAACTTGGTTTCCGGACGGAATATACCGACCGGAGCGTCACCAACAGCAATGGCAAAGCGCCATTTAAAATTAACAGGTTCGACTATTTCCCAACCGTACACCTATCTTATCAGTTACCACACAACTATCAGGTTTACAGTAGCTACAGCAGGCGAATCAACCGCCCCGGGCAATGGAATCTGAACCCTTTTCCCATGATTATTGACCCGTATAATATCCGGATTGGAAATCCGGAGCTACAACCAGAGTATATCGACTCGTATGAGCTGGGGCTGCAAAAAGCATTCTCCAAGTCATTCCTCTCATTTCAGGTTTATTACCGAAAAACCACCAACAAAATTACACGAATCAGAATGGTAGATACTGCCGGAATAATGATACATACCAGCCAGAATATAAACAAAGATTTTGCAGCAGGAGCAGAATTAATGGCGAACCTGAAGCCTGTAAAATGGTTTGGCCTATTTGCCAGTTTAACACTTTATCATTATCGTCTGGAAGGTAATTTGCAGGGTGCGGATGTGGCAGCCAATTCTACAAACTGGTCCGGAAGAATGACGGCTTCGTTTAATCTGAAACACAATTTCAGAATTCAGCTGATGGGAATATACCGCAGCCCGTCAGTAACCGTACAAGGCACGCGCAAAGGATTCTTCTATTCCAATTTAGCAGTTCGAAAAGATTTTTTCAAACGCAAGCTGAGTTTAACGCTGACAGCCCGCGATCTGTTTGGTACAGCACATTACGAATCCACCGCATCCGGTGCCGGCTTTTATTCCCACTCAATATTCAGGAGAGAATGGCCTATGGTTTCCCTGAACCTTTCTTATATCATTAATAATTACAAGAAAAAGCGACAAAAGAACATGAACAATCAAGAGGCTCCACCAGCAGATGTTGGTTTCTAATATATTACAGGCCAAATAGTTCAAAGTCATTTTTAGAAAAGAGAATTTTTCAACAGCACCAAAAAATTTTTGTTTAAATTTGCGCAAATTTTAAATAGATAAAACTATGGCAGAAAAAGTTCATACAACATGGAAAGGTAAAATGGCATTTGAAGCCAAAGTAGGTGGCTTTAACTTTATGATTGATGCAACGGAAGCCGTGGGAGGTGAACATCGCGGACCTCAACCCAAACCGTTATCGTTAGTTTCCCTCGCTGGTTGTACAGCCATGGATGTAATCTCTATTCTTGGAAAAATGCGCGTGGAACCAGATTTTTTTGATGTGGAAGTCGATGGCGAGCTGACAGATGTTCATCCCAAATATTATCACACCATTAATATCAAATATATCTTTAAGGGCGATAATCTCCCTATGGACAAATTAGAGAAGGCCATTCAGCTTTCGCAGGATCGCTACTGCGGTGTTACTGAAATGTTACGAAGAGCGGCGAAAATTAACCATGAGATTGTTATTCTTGATAAATAAGAACCTTTCTCATTTAAAATTTAAGCCCGGAGCAGTTCTGTTTTCGGGCTTTTTTGTTGAATGCAACCATTAGTAAAAGATGTTTTTTATTAATTCTTACAACATGGATTCGGCATAAAACTCATCTTTATAATTACTTAAGAAACGATACCCGAAAACTGTAGCTTGCTATGGGCAGTCTGATCCAAAAACTCAGTTCAAATAATATTTTATACCGGGGAGCCTTATTCCAACACACGTTTGATAAAACGCAGCTTATGAGAATATTTTTTCACAGATTCATTAAAAATCCCTACATGGTCTATTGTGTCGATACGTACCTGTCCCGAGGAGTGGATTATCTGGTGGTTGTTAAGCATGATACCCACATGAACAATAGTACCTTCTTCATTTTCGAAAAAGGCGAGATCAGCAGCTTTTGCTTCTTCAACAAAACTAATGAGCTTTCCTTGTTCGGCTTGCTGTGAAGCATCGCGATGCAGTTTGTGTCCGCAAATTCGGTAAACAATCTGTGTAAACCCTGAACAATCATTACCAAAACAGGAACGCCCACCCCAAAGATACGGGCTTCCAAGGTATTTTTTTGCCATATTAATTATGGTTTCCGGAGGTCTCTTCCCAAGCAAGACCGAAGTCTCATTGGCTATTTTATATTCAGATTCGTTTATATGAAAAGTGTATCCGTCAAACTTCGGTAAACGACTTCCCATTGTCAGAGAGAGTTTATTTCCGTTTTCCGCAAAAGCTTCCACATATTTTCCGGTTAAAAAAACAGGTTCTTCTGATTCTATTTGTTCAACAAAAGAAGAAGGGGGAAAGCTGATTTGTTTTTCATCGACCCATCCTGCATAACCATCGTGGAAAGTCACTGTAAAAAGCCAGTTTTTATAACGGTCTTTTATTTGCACAATATCGCCAAAAAGGAGTTGGTTAATCATTTGACTTTTGTCCGAAGGCCTTTCGCGAACGGGAATCATGGGAAGAATACAAATACCTTTGTCCATAATATACAGGATAATGAATGATAGAACTTCAGGTTTTTATATCTTTGTAGCAAGATAAAATACTATGAAGTCTCTTTTTCCAAAATTACAACAATATTCATACGACCTGCTCAAAATTTTAACTTTTGTAGTCGCTGTTGTTATAGTGGTGGCTGTGAGTCCCCGGGAACGGATTTTCAAGTATGAGTTTAGCCTTGGTAAACCATGGAAACACAAGGATTTATATGCTCCTTTTGACTTTTCCGTTCTGAAAACGCAAAAGCAGCTATCCAAAGAGCGGCAAGAGGTACTGAAAAATCTTAAGCCTTATTTTGAGTACGATGAACAGGCTACAAAAACGGGCCGGGCACAACTGATAAAAAATTTTGGTGAAAACTGGCATTTCCTCAGTCTCAAAATGGATTCTGTTGTAAGCCACCAGGATTCCATTACGTATCTGGATGCTTTGCTGGCAGTATATGACCAGGTAGAACATGGTATCATCCGGCTTAATCCCGTTTTAGAGGGGAAAAGTAAAACCTTTCAGATTAATCTTATCAGGAATAACGAGGTGAAAGAATATAATCTTTCACAGCTATATACGGTTAAAGAAGCAGATAATTATGCGATCAACTATCTCGGCCAGTTAAACAGTCCGGATAGCTTAATGTTGTTTAAACTTATTGATAATGCATTGGTACAGAACGTGATATTTGCTCCGAAAAAAACTGATATGATACGTCAGGAGCTCATCTCAAAAATCTCTCCAACTGTAGGACTCGTACAAAAAGGAGAACTGATTGTTTCGCAGGGTGAGTTAGTAACAATGACAAAATACCAACAGCTTATTTCGCTGAAGCGAGAATATGAACAGGAGATTGGCAATTCCAAGGCGTGGAAATTTGTCTATACCGGCAGGATAATCTTGATTTCGTTGTTGTTTTTTATAGAAATGATGTTCCTGATGGTTTTTATGCCAAGTATTTATAAGGAGCTTAAGAAGCTGCATCTTTTGCTGGGAACACAAGTGGCATTGTTGATGGTCTCTTTTTACATTTTTTCCTATCATCCCTCCTGGAGTTATCTGATACCCTATACTATCCTACCGGTTATTGGCGCCGTTTTTCTTGACCGCCGTGGTGCCCTGGTGGTTTACCTGATAACACTTATGCTTTTGGGATTTTATGCTCCTAACAGTTTTGAGTTTTTCTATACCCAGTTTACCGCGGGCTTTGTAGCTGTATTTGCTGTGGGCCAGCTTTCAAAACGATGGCATCTTGTGCGAATTTCAATTTTAGTATTTATCACTTATATGTTGGTTTATTTTAGTATGCTGCTTGTACAGGAAGCCACGTTCGCCAATATTTCCACCCGTTTCATTCTGATGCTGGGTGGCAGCTCATTACTAATTTTACTTGCTTTTCCGCTTATTTTTGTTTACGAAAAGTTATTTGGTCTGGTAACACAGCTTACCCTGCTGGAACTTTCCAATACAAACAATCCATTGTTGCGTGAGTTGGCAGAAAAAGCTCCAGGTACTTTTCAGCATTCCATGCAGGTAGCCAACCTTGCCTCCGAAGTATTATATGTTATAGGCGGAGATGCACTGCTGGTACGGACAGGATCGCTTTATCACGATGTTGGCAAAATGAAGCATCCTCTCTTTTTTGTAGAAAATCAACCGGAAGGTTACAACCCGCATGATGAACTAAGTTATGAAGAAAGTGCCCGAATTATTGTGGGACATGTACTTGCAGGAATAGAAATGGCACGAAAAGCGCATCTCCCGGAACAGATCATTGATTTTATCAGAACACATCATGGAACACGGCGGGTAGAATATTTTTATCGGTTAGAGCGAAAACTTAATCCCGGAATGGAAGTAAATGAAACAGAATTTCGTTATCATGGTCCTGTACCTTTTTCAAGAGAAACGGCTGTGGTGATGATGGCCGACTCGGTGGAGGCTGCCTCCCGTAGTTTAGTTAGTCCTACAGAACAAAAGATAAATGATTTGGTGGAACTTATTGTGAACTCAATGATGGAATCAGAGCAGTTTAACAATGCCCCTATCACGCTTAAAGAAATTACTGTTGCCAAAAAGATTCTGAAGAAAAAATTGCTGAATATCCATCACGTCCGGATCGCCTATCCTGATTAAAACTTCAGGTCAATTTCAGCGAGATATTTTTTACTTTCGGGCCCCATATTAAAAAGCAGATCGGCTATACTCAGGTCAGGTAAAAAACCGTGCCGGCTGGAAAACACCTGAATATATGCAGGGAAAGTATGGCTTATTGAATTTTTTGGAGAAATAAAATTACGCAAATCATATGTGTCATCCGGATTTTTTTCGAAATGATTTGTAAAACCTAACCGTGGTTTAATTTCCATCAATTCGCAGAGTTTCCACACCATTTGTATATTGAAATCAAGTAAATTATTAAAATTACCTGAATAGAAGTTCTGTATCTCATCTTTGTAATAAAGAAAATAAGGAGAAGCTTCATAAGCTGACTGGAAGGCACGCCAGTGATTCAAATACCATTTCTCTTCGTTGTAAATCTGAACTTTTGAAATAATAGTATGGTTTCCGTTTGGCTTGTTTACCGGAATAGACAAGGACAACATACCGCGTTCAGAATATATGATACAACGGTTACGGTAGCTTTGTCTTTGATAATTTTCGTGCTGTTCTATCAGAACAGGATATTTCAATAACAGCGAAAACCAACTTACAGGTGGCAGGTAAGCTATGGACAACAATATCGGTTTCTCGTTCATTTTACTTTTTTAGAAACTATAAAAAAACTGAATATATATTTCCTGACAAATTATACAATTCTATTTCAAAATACCCTGTAAAGTATCTTGAAATTTACAATACCTCACTCAAAAGGCACTTTAAATAAAAAAGGCTACAAAACCCTGAGGAATTGTAGCCTTTTTCAAATACCGGAAGGCTTATTTTTCTACTTCCTGTTTTTTCAACAGAACATCGTTAATAGCCTGAATAAGTGTTTCTTTTGGCAATGCGCCTACTGCCATTTGTGGCTGACCTTCGGAAGGGCAAAACAACATGGAAGGAATACTGCGGATACCAAAAGCAGAAGCTAATTCAACTTCCTGCTCAGTATTGACTTTATAAATATCGATTTTGCCATCGAACTCACCGGAGAGTTCTTCGAGAATAGGCGCTACAATTTTACAAGGCTGACACCAGTCTGCATAAAAGTCAATAATACAGGGTAATTTGCCTTCAAATTTCCACTCTTTGTTTGCTTCGTAGTTGAATACTTTTTCTAGAAAAGTTTGTTTTGTTAAATGTTCCATTTTAATTTTGATATCTGTTATTTAATGATTTACTATTTTTTTACTTGTGGCTTCTGATGGAGCAACTGTTCGTTTATGATTTGCACGTAAGTGTCATGTGGTAATAACCCAACCTGCATCATGGGCTTACCCTTTTTTGGAATAAACAAAACGGCAGGAATACTTCTGATTCTGAAAACAGAAGCCAGCTTATTCTCTTTATCCACATTCACCTTATAAATCCTTACTTTCCCATTGTATTTTTTTGCCATTTCGGCCATAATAGGTGCAACCCGCTTACATGGACCACACCAGTCAGCGTAAAAGTCAATAACACACGGCTCATTCCCTTCGTAAACCCATTGCTGCGGACTCTTTTCAAAATTCCAGACTTTTTTCAAAAAGGAAGCATAAGTAAGATGTTCAGGAGTAATATTATTTGTTGCACCCTCTGTCTTAGCAATGCTGGTAGTAGAATTCTCCTGATTTCCTTTCATGCTTGTACAACTGTAGGTTGCAAAACTTGCCAAAATCAGCGCTATTGAAATAATCCTTTTCATACTATTTATAAAGTGTCTTAATAAAATGCGCTGCAAAGATATAATAAATTAGTAATACCGGGAACAGATAAAAAAATATTCTGTGTTAAAAATTGATAATAATTCATGTCTTCTTTAACTCTAAGTCATTGTATGATGGTGATTTTAGGTAATATTACCTTTTTGGAGTACATCGCTCGTTTCTTGTTGTTTTGCTGCACAAACAAAATAACAATTAAAAATTAAAATAAAAATGAGCCTATGATTTGCGGATTCCAAAATTATTGTATTTTTGCAGTCTCAAAAAGGTCCCGTAGCATAATTGGATAGTGCACCTGACTACGGATCAGGAGGTTGCAGATTCGAATTCTGCCGGGATCACAAAATAAAAAAGGTTACAACGGTAAAAGTTGTAGCCTTTTTTTATTTATCGTTTGGCAGTCAACTTCATAAAGAATATCTTTCGCAGGCAACGAAAGGTATAAATCATTCCTCCATTAATGAAAGTAATTAATACGTAAATAAATCTTCCGATTATTGTATTTTCGTAGAGATAAATAAATAAAATAAAGAATTAACTACTTATAATAAAATGAGAGTATTAGCCATTTACGGAAGCCTGCACAAAGAGGGCAATACAGCCAGGATGATGGATGCTGCGTTATCGGAATTTCCTGAAAATGCAGAGATTCAGCGTATATATCTTGGCGATTTGAATTATTCGGGCTGCGGGCCATGTAACGAATGTGAAGTTACCGGCTATTGTGTAATAAAAGATGACATGCAGCAGGTTTACAAAGCGATGCTATGGGCTGAGGTTATTCTGTTTGGGAGCCCGTCGCAGTTTTCAGATGTGAGCGTTGAGATTAAAAAATTTATGGAACGCACCTGTTGGATGAAAGGAACGCTGAAAAACAAGATTGGTGGCTCTGTTATTTCAGGTCATCGTTATATAGAAAACACCATGAATACGCTCCATGCTTTTATGCTCCATCACCGGATGATTCTTGGGGGTAGCGGTGCACTTGGCTTCACATTCACCAAAATGGGAAATATTGACAGGGATCCTTTGGCCATAAAAGATTCGCACAGCACCGGGAAACGCCTGGTGGAACTGTATGAGTTTATATACTCCAGCGAATATTAAACAGTCATTTTTTAAGTTTCGGAAGTTATTTGCCAATATATCAACCCCCTTTATCCTCTCCCAAAAGGAGCTGCATTTGGTTTGGGCATTCAATATAATTGATTATCAAATGGGGGATTTTGTACTTTTGTACTTTCGCCTTCCAGAAATGCGAAGCCAAAACCAGAAAAAGAATGAAAGAGAAGAGGGTAGCTATAATAGGTGCGGGGATTACCGGACTTGTAACAGCTTTTTATTTAAAAAAAGCCGGTATTGCTTTCAGAATATTCGAAAAATCAATACACATTGGGGGCGTAATTGAAACTTGCCGGCAAGACGGATTTACTTATGAAAAGGGACCCAACAGTGGGGTGTTGGCAAATGCGGAAACCATTGAGCTGTTTGAGGATATGGATAACCTTTGCAAGCCTGAGATTGCAGATGCATCTTCGGCAAAACGACTTATATGGAAAGGCGAAAAATGGTACCCGCTACCTTCGGGAATTTTAAGTGGCATTACCACTCCCCTTTTCTCTATAAAAGATAAATTTAGATTGTTGGGCGAGCCTTTTCGCAAAAAGGGAACCGACCCGAACGAAACACTCTCGCGGCTGGTTATCCGCAGAATGGGACAGAGCTTTCTGGATTACGCCATCGACCCTTTTATTTTGGGAATTTATGCCGGAGATCCGGCTTATATCGTACCAAAATATGCACTTCCCAAACTTTATCAGCTGGAACAGAATTACGGAAGTTTTATAGGCGGTGCCATCAAAAAGAAAAGAGAGAAAAAAAGTACCCGGGAAATGAAAGTAACCCGTGAGATTTTTTCTGTTGAAGGCGGCTTACAGCGACTTACAGGGGTACTGGCAGAAATTATCGGATTGGAAAATATTGAATTGGAATGCAAAAACGTTTTTACGGAAAAAACCAACCGGGATTTTCGTGTTCATTTTAAAAACCAACAGGAAAATTTTTCTCATATAGTGAGTACCATCAGCAGCAACGGCCTTCCCTCCCTGTTTCCATTTGTAGAAAAAAAACATTGGCAACCGGTTCTTAACCTGCAATACGCAAAAGTTACCGAAGTGGCCATTGGTTATAAAAAATGGGAGGGGATTTCTCTGGATGCCTTTGGAGGTTTAATTCCTTTCAAAGAAAAACGGGATCTTCTCGGCGTATTGTTTATGTCGAGCCTGTTTAAGAACCGTGCCCCCGAAGGCGGAGCTTTGCTCACAACTTTTGTGGGTGGTATGCGACGGCCTGAGTTAGCAGAGTTAAAAGAAGAAGAACTTTATAAGCTTGTAAAAAAAGAACTGGAAATAACTATGGGAGTTAAGGATATTGAACCAGATTTGTTTCAATATGCAACCCACCGGCAGGCCATTGCCCAGTACGGCACCGATTCGGAAGCACGTTTTCGCGCCATTGCAGCCATCGAATTACAACATAAGGGAGTTTATCTCGGCGGAAGCATCCGCGATGGTATTGGTATGGCAGACAGAATAAAACAAGCTCATTTTATGGCGGAAGACATTATTCTAAATGAGTAATAATCTGAATTTTAACGATATTCCATCGGACGCGGCATTGTAAATTTCAAAATATATTAAAATACAATTGGTACTACATTAAGAAACTCATCATTATCCCGGCTGCTACTGCAGACCCAATTACACCAGCCACATTAGGGGCCATGGCATGCATAAGCAGATGGTTTGAGCTATCGTAGCGCAAGCCTTCGGTTTGTACTACACGGGCACTGTCGGGAACAGCTGACACGCCTGCCGCACCAATGAGCGGATTGATTTTGTTCTGAGGCAGGGAAAACAAATTCATAACCCTGGCAAAAATAACACCACCTGCCGTAGCCACAATAAAGGACAGTGCTCCTAAAACAAAAATCAGAATCGACTCGCTGGTCAAAAACACATCCGCTTGCGTGGAGGCACCCACCGTAAGTCCGAGAATAATGGTTACTATATCAATTAACGAGGTGCGGGCTGTTGTTGCCAGCCTTGTGGTTACACCGCTTTCTTTCAACAGGTTCCCGAAAAACAACATGCCGAGCAAAGGCAAAGCTCCGGGTGAGATGAATGTGGTAAGGATTAAAGCCAACACCGGAAAAATTATCTTTTCCGTTTTACTCACCGCCCGCGGGGGCTTCATACGGATAAGCCGTTCTTTTTTGGTTGTAAGCAATCTCATAACAGGAGGTTGTATAACCGGTACCAAAGCCATATAAGAGTAGGCAGCTACAGCGATGGGCCCAATAAGGTTCATGGTTTTTATGCCATTTACTATGCTTCCATTTGCCAGTTTTGAAGAAAGGAAAATAGCTGTAGGCCCGTCTGCTCCCCCGATAATTCCAATGGAACCGGCTTCAGGAAGATTAAATCCCAGCCAAATAGCGCCCAAAAAAGTTAAAAATATTCCCAGCTGTGCAGCTGCGCCCAGCAACATTAATCTCGGATTGGAGATAAGTGAAGAGAAATCAGTCATGGCACCTATCCCTAAAAAGATAAGCGGGGGGTAAATCCCTTTCATAACACCGAAATACAAGTAGTTAAGAACACTTCCTTTTTGATAAATCCCAATTTGCAAATTGATACCTCCATCCTGAAAGAAGGGAACATTTCCCAAAATAATACCTGCTCCAATGGGGATAAGCAGCAAAGGTTCATACTCATAACGGATGGCCAGAAATATGAAAAAGATACCCACAAGAATCATAATAATATTCCCTCCGCTGGCATTGCGAAATCCTGTAAATTCAAAAAATTTACCAATTCCTTTTAGTATTTCACTTCCAAAATTGGTTCCGGTGGTTCTGGATAATTGCCCCACCGTTTTACCCATTGCTTCGGCACCGGTAACATTCCCTGTAAAAACCAGATTGGCAGCTATTAAAAAGAGTAAAAGCCCAAAAATGAGCAAAGCCTTTTTTACCATCGGGCTAACCGGCTTTTCTATAGAAAACTGATTTTTCATTTTAATTCAATTTCAAGTAAAACATCATCCTGTAATACGTTGTCGCCGGCTTTCACCTTTAGTGATTTTACATTTCCTGCTGTTTCAGCTTTTAACAGATTTTCCATTTTCATGGCTTCATAAATAAGCAAATCATCATTTTTTGTAATCCTATCGCCTTCTTTTACAAACACTTTCATAATATGACCTGGAAGTGGTGCTTTTATTTTTGCTAGTCCTCCGCCTTTTTGCCCACCCGAAGGACTGCCGGTATTGCCAAAAGCATGGCGTTTAACAGCAGGTGAAACGGCATCTCTTTCCTTTTGCAGTTCCACATTATATTGGGTACCATTCACCTCGATGGTGGCAATTTGTCCTTCTAGTTTCTGAAGCTGAGTTTCATATTCGTTACCCCGAATGGTAAATTTAAATCGTTTCATAATTACAATTTTTATCATTTAAAATGCTGAAGCCCGTAAATTTTTGAGCTCCAGGGTGAATAACTCCGTGAGGCTTTTTTAATGGTTAAAATATTACTTTCGTCATCGTGTAATTCCTGCTCCAGATATATGGTCATTGCAATAGCCGCTACTACCTGTCCGGGAATGTCGAAACTTTGGTTTTCTTCAATCCTGGGCATTTTTCCCAGACGTGTCAGCTTTTTCTTGATGTTATACCGGAGGAGCGTTGATGCCATCTTAAAAGAATAATACAGGAGCAAAAGTGCAAAGAAGACAATTAAATAACCAGTAACAGATATAATTATTCCTTCTTCTTTTATGGTTGACAATGCTGTTATAAGTATCATATAAATTAATTTAAAGGGGAATATTTGAATGTTTTTTGGGAGGATTGGTATCTTTTTTAGTAGCGAGTGTTTGTAGTGCTCTTATGATACGAAACCGGCTGTTGCGGGGTTCAATTACGTCATCGATAAATCCATATTTGGCAGCTTCATAAGGGTTTGCAAATTTTTCACGATACTCTTTTTCTTTGGAGGAAAGGTAAGTTTTGCTTTCATCTTCATCCATTTTCCTGATTGCCTTCCCTTCCAGAATTTCAACAGCCCCTGCTGCACCCATTACGGCAATTTCTGCCGAAGGCCAGGCATAATTAATATCGCCACGCAATTGTTTGGAACCCATTACGTCGTGGGCCCCACCGTAAGATTTACGCAGAGTAATTGTGATTTTTGGAACTGTAGCCTCGCCATAAGCAAACAGTAATTTGGCACCGTGGATGATAATTCCGCCATATTCCTGGGCGCTTCCCGGTAAAAAACCAGGCACATCAACCAGTGTAAGAATAGGGATGTTAAAAGCATCGCAAAAACGGACAAAGCGGGCTGCTTTACGCGAAGCATTAATATCGAGTACCCCGGCCAGATAGTTGGGCTGATTAGCCACAATACCCACTGACATGCCATTGAACCGTGCAAACCCGGTTACAATGTTTTTGGCAAAATCTTTCTGAACTTCCAATAGCTTATTCTCATCAGTAATGGAATAAATAACATCTTTAACATCGTAAGGTTTGTTGGCATTGTCAGGAATAATTTCGTTCAGCACATCTTCCATGCGGTCGATAGGATCTGTACATTCCTGCAGGGGCGGCTCTTCCAGATTATTCTGAGGTAAATACGAAAGCAATTCGCGGATAAGCAACAAACCGGTCTCTTCATTTTCTACCTGAAAGTGACTTACTCCCGACTTTTTTCCGTGGACAGCCGCACCACCCAAATCTTCTGTCGTAATCTCTTCACCGGTAACCGTTTTGGCCACTTTCGGACCGGTAACAAACATGTAACTATGGTATTCGCTCATAAGGATAAAATCGGTGAGAGCGGGGGAATAAACCGCACCACCTGCACAAGGGCCGAATATTGCAGAAATTTGAGGGATAACACCTGAAGCCAGAATGTTCTTCTGAAAAATATCAGCATAACCTGCCAAACTTTTCACTCCTTCCTGAATGCGTGCGCCGCCGCTATCGTTCAGCCCGATAACAGGCACACCAACTTTCATGGCCTGGTCCATAACTTTGCAAATCTTTTTGGCAAATGATTCCGAAAGGGAACCACCGAAAATGCTGAAATCCTGTGAAAAAACATAAACAATACGCCCATCAATGGTGCCGTGCCCCGTGATAACACCATCGGTCAGATAATGCTCTTTGTCGAGACCAAATTCGGTACTGCGATGGCTGACAAACATGTCGTATTCCTCAAAGCTGCCTCCATCGAGCAGCAAATCAATGCGCTCTCGTGCCGAGAGTTTTCCCTTTTTGTGCTGCGCATCTAATCGTTTTTTGCCACCACCCAACCGGGCTTCTTCCCGTTTATCGAGCAAGGCTTGTATATTCTCTTCTATGGTCATGGCTATTTTTTATTATTTGTGAATTATATAACAATATAAATGAATTTTATGAAATATGGTCGTAAATGACTGTAATTATTTAAAGAGGGGGCTATTCTTGTACAATTAGATGTGTAAGCCAAAAGTTGTCAATAGATTTTCCAAAGAGGCCGTTAATATCCAGGCTTCCAAGAAACTCAGGTATGGTTTGTCCAACTTTAAAAAAGGCAGATTTCACTTTTTGGTCTTTCGCTTCTACTATGTCATAACATTCTAATCCCAATGTGTTTTCATAAAGCGCCATAACTTCCTTAAGGTTCTGAACGGCAATTCCGATATGTTTTATAGGTGATATCTCCATCTTGAAATTCTTTTGTTAACAACTTCACAAAAGTATATTATCTTTCAAGATAAAAGCATTAGTGGATTACTGAATATTGCAAGTTTGTATAATACATATTTAAACCAAATAAACCCAGGTTATTTCAAATACTTATCTAACGCTTCAAAGAGGTAAACTTTTCGGGTAGGCTTACTCAAAAAAGCCGAACATCCGGCATTTTGTGCTTCTTCCTGATTTTCCAGACCGGTATAGGCTGTTTGGGCAATTACTGTTAAGTCAGGGTTATGCTCTTTTATCAGGCGGGTAGCCTGGAGTCCGCCCATTTCAGGCATTTTAATATCCATAAGTACCAAGCTTATTTCCGGATATTTTTTACAAAAATCAACTGCTTCTTTTCCATTAATAGCATGAAGAACTTTCATGTCTGGATTGTATTTTTTCAACAGGATTTCCAGGTACTGATAATTTACCTCTTCATCCTCTGTTACCAATACTGTAACACGCGTACCAGCTGACTCTGCAGCTTTTGCCATTATGGATTGCATCTCCGGATTGACAGGATTATATTTAATTTCCACAAAGAAAGTGGATCCTTTTCCTTTTTTGGATTCCACACGTATTTTCCCGTTTAGCAAAGCAACATTTCCTTTCACAATAGAAAGTCCCAGCCCCAGCCCACCAGACATGCGGGACAGCCTTTTGTCCTCCTGCGAAAATTGTTCAAAAATGAGTTCCTGTGCTTCAGAACCAATTCCCATACCGGAATCTTTTACATAAAATTCAAGGTTATCTCCTTTAAGGGAATACCCCAATTCAACATATCCCTGTTGCGTAAATTTCAAAGCATTTTCCAGCAAATGATCGATTATTTTATGTAGTTTTTCTTCATCTACATAAATATTTGCAGCTTCATCAGACAGCCCTTTTTTTACATAAAGGGAAATGTCTTTATTTTTGGCCACGGCATCAAATTCAGAAAAACACTTGATAAGCATCTCGTTGATGTTCACAATAGAATCTTCTTTTTTGTCCTGATGGGTTTGAAGTTTTGAAACTTCCAGAATTTCATCAATAATGTGCAGCAACTGTCGCGTGCTGTTTTGGATAATATTCACATAATTTTTTCGCGAATCAGGGCTTATATCTTCATCCTCCAGCAGCGAGGAAAAACCAATAATACCATTCATAGGGGTTCTGATTTCATGTGACATATTGGCAAGGAATTCACTTTTTAATTTATTACTTTCTTCTGCTTTCTGTTTTGCCTTCCTTAGTTCAGACTCTATTTCCTTACGACCTGTAATATCCTCTTTAACAGCTATATAATGGGTGGTTTTACCGTGTGTGTTTTTTACCGGCGAAATACTCACCAATTCCCAGTAAAGACTCTGGTCTTTTCTGCGGTTAATCATTTCTCCCTGCCACTCATTACCGGCAGAAATGGTTGCCCACAGTTCGGTGTATAAACTGTCCGGCATCTTTCCTGATTTTAGTATGCGGGGATTTTGTCCCAAAGCTTCTTGTGCAGTGTATCCACTTACCTCGGTAAATTTTTTATTCACATACTGAATACTTCCCTCCAAATCAGTAATCACGATGGAGGCAGGACTTTGTTCAACGCCTAGCGAAAGCTGCCGGATTTTTTCTTCAGATTCTTTTCTTTCGGTAATATCGCGGACAATGCTTAAAACAAATTCCTCATTACCAATTTTTACAATTCCCGAATTTATTTCCACAGGGAATTCACCGCCATCTTTCCGGACAAATATTGTTTCAAAAACCAGTATCTCTCCAAGTGTAAAATGATCCCAGTATTCGGTTTTTTGTACTTCGGCAATGGCCTTAGGAACCAGGTCAAAAGCTTTTAGTTTTAACAGTTCATCCTGCGAATAGTTCAAAATCTTCTCTGCTTTTCCATTGGCATTCACTATATTACCTTCCATGTCAAAAAGAAAAATACTGTCGTTGGCTTCCTCCATCACCGTTTTATAGCGTTGATTACTTGCCCTGAGTTTATTCAGGGCATCTTTCCGTTCTATAAAAAGTGCCAGCTGGTTGGAGATAAAGCTCATCAGCTCCTCATCCTTTTTAGAAAAAGCACTGGGATTGTCCAAATGCATAAGTGCCATGACTCCGATAAAATTATCCTGGCTTACGAGGGGAATCCCCATCCACAATGACTGATAGGGCCCGATTCTCTGCACCTCTCCTTTTTTTTCAAGAC
>WFNG01000063.1 GCA_015488735.1 Bacteroidales bacterium
GCGATATACTTCGTGCATTTCCATCACTGAAACTTATCGCCAGCGGTGGTGTTAACAGCGCCAAAGACATTGAAATGTTGAAAGATGCAGAATTGGATGGCGCCATTGTGGGAAAAGCCTTACTGGAAAACAAAATTACTATCGACCAAATAAAAAATTATGTTGGCTAAACGCATTATTCCCTGCCTCGACATTAAAAACGGCAGGACAGTCAAAGGGACGAATTTCATTAACCTCAGGGATGCCGGCGACCCGGTGGAGTTGGGACGGATCTATTCGGAACAGGGCGCCGATGAATTGGTTTTCCTGGATATCACCGCCACTTCCGATAAGCGAAAGACGCTGGTATCGCTGGTGGAAAAAATTGCCCGCGAAATTAATATCCCGTTTACCGTGGGCGGTGGCATCAGCCGGGTAGAGGATGTAAAAGCCCTGTTGCGCGCCGGCGCCGACAAAGTTTCGGTGAACTCGGCTGCCGTTTACCATCCCGATTTGATTAACGAACTTTCGTCATGTTTTGGAAATCAGTGTATTGTGCTGGCCATTGACGCTAATCTGGTAGATGGCAAATGGAAAGTGTTTACCCACGGGGGGCGCCGGGAAACCGAAAAAGAACTTTTTTCCTGGGCCCGCGAAGGGCAGGAGCGCGGCGCCGGCGAAATCCTGTTTACCGCCATGACACGCGACGGTACCAAAGATGGTTTTGAAATCGAGGCCAGTAAAACATTGTCGGAAACCCTGCGTATCCCGGTCATTGCGTCCGGAGGAGCGGGCAACATGCAGCACTTTTCCGATGTGTTCCTTCAGGCCCGTGTGGACGCCGCGCTGGCAGCCAGTGTTTTTCACTATGGTGAAATAATAATAAAAGATTTAAAACTTAAACTGAAAAAAGATGGAATCAGAGTTCGAATTTAACAACGGAAAAATCAACGTGGATTTTGAAAAACAAAACGGCCTGGTGCCTGCCATTGTGCAGGATGCCCATACCAAAAACGTATTGATGTTGGGTTACATGAATGCCGAATCATTACAGAAAACGCTGAACACCGGGCTGGTTACTTTTTACAGCCGTAGCCGTCAAATCCTGTGGACCAAAGGCGAAACCAGCGGGAACTTCCTGCATCTCGTCAGCCTGAAATCCGATTGCGACAACGATACCCTGCTGGTACAGGCCACCCCCGATGGGCCGGTGTGCCACCTCGGCACCGACACCTGCTGGGGCGAGACAAACAAGCTCCAATGCGGTTTCCTTACTGAGCTGGAAGCGGTGATCACTGACCGCCGCAAAAACCCAACTGACAAATCATACACCGCTTCCCTGTTTAAGAAAGGGATTAACAAAATTGCCCAGAAGGTGGGAGAAGAAGCTGTGGAAGTGGTGATTGAGGCTAAAGATCACGATGACAACCTGTTTCTTAACGAGTCAGCCGACCTGGTTTTTCACTTCCTGGTGCTTTTGCAGGCCAAAGAACACCGGTTTGCTGACGTGCTGGAGGTATTGCGGCAGCGGCACAAGTAAAAAAGGAAGAGCCGCATCGCTCTTGTATGAAGACGTACATCAAATTTTGTAAAAAAAAGTAATCCCAAAAGCGGGCAAAACCGGAGATTTTATGTCCATCCAGCCGCCTGCATTGTTGAGTACTTCTTTTTTATGATAAAGATGGAACATAGTACCGGCATCAATTTCTATACCGGATTTTTTTGAGATATTGAAGTCCCTGCCAATCCTAACATGAAGGAAAACATCTTGATAAGCCGCACTTTTGTTTTTGTCTTTCGTATAATCTATTCCGACTCTTCCATACCATGGGTGCCTGTCTGTCCATTTTGATGTACCGCCAAAATGATAATAAAAATCGCCTGAAAATGAAATTATCTTTTCATCCCGGCCACCGGGGAAGAAACCTACGGATATCCCTGTTTGTGTTTGCTTGCTGAGGTAGCGTATGCCTACGTTCCATAACTCAGGAATGCCGATGCCGGTAGTTATGCTTACTTTTTCCTGTCCGAAGACGGTTGGCTGTAACTTGATGAAATACTAATAATAAACAAGATAGTAATTGCCAGTTTCATTGTATCTTTCATCTCCTTTAGGTTTTATTGGTTTTTGAATTAAATTACGCAAACCCTTGTTTAAGTGGCAAGCTTGTCTATGGAATTGTCGGCCTCAATTTTCTCAAAAAAAATATATTACAACGTGAAAGTCAAGCTGCAAAAAGTTTTGGGCGTGTGTTGATGGGAAATCACCCTTTCGTTTACGGTTGTCGGATTTTTTGCTCGGGATGAGCAGCCTTTTTATACTCTTTCATCTGTCGCGTAGGTTCTATGATGGAATAGCCTTTCCAAAGGGAATCGTTAAACTGATCGACGTAAATAATATTCATGTACTTTTTCTGTTGGAAATCGTCAAACGCTTTCTGTGGTATTTGTTTCCGGTCGAGGGCTTACGTTGCAAGGGCTTACATTGTAGTTGCCTTCCCCGACCTCGGTGGATGCTAAAAATGGTAAAAAGCTGCCGCTTCCCTCGATTTTCCCATCATTGTTCCCGATTACCTCGAAAAACACGTCACCGATGCACAAAGAAAACAAGGGCTGGATATCGCGGATTTTTTGTAAAACTGATACTGATTGTTCCGTGTCTTATGGGGAGGATTAAGGATATAATGGTTTTAATCACTTATCGGTACAGACACATTATTAATGAACCTCTGCCTTTTTCTATTTTGAAACGGCAAAATCTGTTCCATTCAAAATTTCCCGGAAAATATATTTTTTACTACCAGTAAAGACTTCTATGAGATAGCTGCCATTGGGCAGAGCACTTAAGTTCAAGTGTATTTCTCCGGCAACAACAACACCTTCTTTTTTGTCAACACATACACCGAGATTATTAAAAATAAAGGTGGAATATTTACAATTTTCACATGGAACCTTTAGTGTACATTTTCCGTCTGACGGATTGGGAAAAATTTTATTACCCAATCCCTTACTTATATTTTGTACACCGGTTAAGCCAAATTGCGCAGCAATATCATCGAATAATTTAGATGCAAAAGATTGGAGGGGCAGGGTCGTTGTATCATATTGCAAAAAAGAATATACAGAACTTGTGCCTGACGGAATCTTTTGCCCTTTCCAGCTTATGGAAACAACAAGATTACCATTTGAAACAGAGCCCGCTATGGAATAAGATGAATCGTTAATGATAATCTCAGTGGGCCCTTTGGCTATAAAAAGATCTGAATAGTAATTCGTATATTTTTCAAGTACCGAATTAGTCTCTGCCTGATAAGACTGCGAATAGGCCATTATACTCAAAAACAATAATCCTAAGATAAAAGTGATTTGCTTCATAAATACACTATTAAAATAATTCATAATCTTGCGATAAAATTAGAAAAAATATTTTAACAACATAACTAAAAAAACAGAATAACTTTGCAAACCCATCCCGATTATTAAACACTGAATATAATTGCAAAATTCATTAGAAAACGCTGACTTTGAATGGCTAAATACATAAAATGACTGACAGCGAAATTCATCCGGTACGGATTTCTCTATTTGGAACGGGTTGTAATATATGGGTGGGAAAGTTTAATGAAACAGAATGGGACAGAATGCTTCGTGCAGGAAGAGAGATAAATATACCTCTTACATCAGGTGTATTCTCTCCTTCTTTTTATTTACATATGAATAATCCTGACATTAGTTCAATATCAGATTTGGGAAACCATTTTAAGGTTTTGGGATTGCTTGATTCAAAACATAGTATTATACAGATACAGATTTACAGAAAACAAAGGAGAAATATCATTTTCGGTGAATTTATCAAACCAACAACGTTGTTCCCTGTTTTTCTGGCGTATTATAGTTCTGTCAAGGGGCAGGTTCTTGTGCCGTAAAGGAGTTTTGTCGGGTAAAATAATAGACTTCGGCATTTCATAATATATTTGTTTTCACAAGTTAGAAAGTTTTTAACATCGAGGGACTTTCTACCCGGAAAATGTTTATAGTGGCATAACAAGCCTGGATTATCTGTTTTGGCTGCTGTGATGTTACGAAAAATCGGGTTGCGGAAAAATGAAAATGAAAAAAGCGAATTTAAAAAAATAAAGATGGTTTTATTAACCGCAAAACTTTTTAATTTTGCAGCCTTATTGCGGCAGTAGCTCAGTTGGTAGAGCATCAGCTTCCCAAGCTGAGGGTCGTGGGTTCGAGCCCCATTTGCCGCTCAGGGCAGTTGCAACCTTTGTAACTGCCTTTTTGCTTTTATCGGCAACTGTTAAAATTTATTTTCCCCTGCCGTTTTTTGTTTGATTTTTTCATTTTACCAAAAATGTGCCGCAACTTCCCCGGCGGCTGGCATCTTTTTCCTATACTTGCATGTTTAAAAAATTAATCAATATGGATTTCATTATCAAGGCGTTTAAAGAGAGTATTCGTGTGAAACAGGCTTTTTTGGATGACCCGGAGCGGATGGAGCTGGTAAAGAGTGCTGCGGAATATTGTATCGAATCACTGGAACAGGATGGAAAGATACTTTTCTGTGGTAACGGAGGAAGTGCTTCCGATGCCCAACATCTTGCCGCGGAACTTTCCGGCCGTTTTCAGTATGACCGTAAACCCTTGTATGCAGAGGCGTTACATGTGAATTCGTCCTTTATGACGGCGGTGGCCAACGACTATACTTTCGATGACGTTTACAGTCGTATGGTGGAAGCAGCCGGACGGAGGGGTGATGTGCTGGTGGCACTCAGCACTTCCGGCAACTCGGCCAACGTGGTGAAAGCTGTGGAGCAGGCCAAAAAGCAAAACATGGTTACCATTGGCCTGACCGGTGCCAAAGGAGGGAAGCTGGCCGAATTGTGCGAGCTTTGCATCCGGGTGCCTTCCGGTAATACCGCCCGTATTCAGGAGGCTCATATTCTTATTGGCCATACCATTTGTGAAAAAATAGAACGAACCCTGTTTCCACAATAGTTTATGATGGCTTTTCCTGATAATATTGATAAAAGCTGGACTTTGTTTCTGGACCGCGATGGCGTAATCAACAAGCGGATTTATGGTGGTTACGTGCAACATCCGGATACGTTTGAATTTTTACCCGGCGTTTTGGAAAGTCTCGCTTTTTTCAGCCGTATTTTCGGCAGGATTATCGTGGTAACCAACCAACAAGGTATCGGAAAGGGTATTATGGATGAAATACAGCTGGAAGCCGTACATCGCAAAATGCTTACCGATGTTGAATATGCAGGCGGCAAAATTGATGCCGTTTTTTATTGTCCTGATTTGGCATCAAAGCCTGACAATTGTCGGAAACCATCTCCTTTCCTTGCTTTGGAGGCCCAAAAGCAGTTTCCTGAAATAGATTTCCATAAAAGTATTATGGTGGGTGATGCGGAAAGCGACATGGCCTTTGGAAGACAAACCGGAATGTTTACCGTGTTGGTGGGAGAGGGGTCTGTCCCGCAGAAAGTAGTAGATTTTAATACCCGCGATATGACTTCGCTAAGGACATTTCTAACAAACAAAGTATTATGAGTCCCGCATTGATTCTTGCCACTTTTTTGGCTTATACATTCTTGATTTTTGTGATTTCGTGGTGGACTTCCCGGAAGGCTGACAACGAGAGCTACTTTATCGGTAACCGGCGTTCGCCCTGGTTTGTGGTGGCTTACGGGATGATTGGTGCTTCGCTGTCGGGGGTAACTTTTATCTCTGTTCCGGGATGGGTCGGAACCACACATTTCACCTATTTTGTCATCGTGCTTGGCTATGTGGTGGGGTATGCCGTGGTGAGCCTTATCTTGTTACCGGTTTACTATAAACTCCACCTGACTTCCATCTACACTTATCTCGGTACACGTTTTGGCCGGTCTTCCTACAAAACCGGTTCTTCGTTTTTTCTGCTTTCGCGAATCATCGGCGCATCGTTTCGTATGTATCTTGTTATAAGTGTTTTACAGATATTCGTTTTTGAACATTATGGCATTCCTTTTTGGGCAACCGTGGTACTCTTTATGTTTCTGATTCAGCTATATACTTTAAAAGGCGGGATTAAAACCATCGTGTGGACCGATACGTTGCAGACTACTTTCATGTTGCTTGCCGTTGTGCTTACTGTGGGTATCATCCTCCACGAAATGAATACAAGCATCGGAAATATGTGGTCAACGGTATGGCACAGCGACTATTCCAAAATACTGATAACGAACATAAAGAGTTCGCAGAATTTTGTCAAACTTTTTATTAGCGGAATGTTCATCACCATTGCCATGACCGGTCTGGATCAGGATATGATGCAGAAAAATCTGAGTTGCCGCAACCTGAAAGATGCCCGTAAAAATATGACCACATTGAGTTTGATCTTGGTTCCTGTAAACCTTATTTTTCTTTTCCTCGGTGCTGTGCTCTATTTTTATGCCGCGCATTTGCATCTCAATACTTCCGGCCTTACCGACCATCTCTTCCCAAAGATTGCGCTTGACTACCTTGGTGTGGCCGGCGGATTGGTTTTTACCATCGGATTAATTGCTGCGGCCTACTCAAGTGCCGACAGTGCACTCACCGCGCTGACCACTACGCTAACGATTGATATCATGGAATTAGACAAGCGGTATGCCGACAACCAGGAAATGTTGAGGAAAAAAAGAGAAAGACTGCACTTTCTTATGATGTTAATTATTATTTTTGTCATCATCTTGTTTAAGATGATAAACAACCAGGCCATTATTGCGCAGTTGTTTACTTTTGCAGGATACACGTACGGACCCTTGCTGGGTTTGTTTAGCTTCGGACTTTTTACCCATGTTTCAGTAAAAGACAGATGGGTTCCGATGGTCGCCGTTCTTTCTCCTGTTATCGGTTATGGTTTAAGTAAGTTTCTGGAGTTTGCTTTTTCAGGATACCAAACGGGGTTTGAAATTTTGTTAATCAATGGGCTGATTACATTTATAGGACTGTTAATCATTAAGACACCATTAAAAACAAAAAACTATGGCAACATTTAGATTTATTGCACTGGAAAAAACCCTTGGCAGAAAGGTGACGGAGGTTCATTATCCTTCCAACAAAGTATCTGATTACTTTGGTTCTATGACATTCAATCAGTCCGTTATGCACGAATACCTGACGGAAGAAGCTTTTCGTGCAGTTATGGAAGCCGTTGAAGTGGGTGAGAGTATCGACCGTAAGGCTGTTGATCAGGTGGCTTCGGCTATGAAAGCCTGGGCCATCAGCAAAGGTGCCACACATTACACGCACTGGTTTCACCCGCTGACAGGCTCTACGGCTGAAAAACACGATGCCTTTATCAATCCGCTTTCCAATGGTCTGGCACTGGAACATTTTCAGGGAAACGAACTTATTCAGCAGGAGCCGGATGCCTCCAGTTTTCCCAGTGGCGGAATTCGTTCCACTTTTGAGGCCAGAGGTTACACTGCCTGGGATCCTACTTCACCGGCATTTATTTTGGATAATACTTTGTGTATTCCTACCATTTTTATCTCCTACACGGGCGAATCACTTGACTACAAAACGCCGCTTTTGAAGTCGGTGGCAGCACTTGACAGCATTGCCTCAAAGATTTGCCGCTATTTCGATAAAAATGTTACCAAGGTTTATCCCACACTGGGATGGGAACAGGAATACTTTCTTGTGGATGAAGCTTTGTATGCTGCCCGTCCTGACCTGGTTCTTACAGGGAAAACAGTTTTCGGACATGCTTCCGCCAAAGACCAGCAGCTCTCTGACCACTATTTCGGAACGATTAACGACCGTGCACTTGCCTTTATGCAAGACCTTGAGATAGAAGTACATAAATTAGGAATACCTTTGAAAACCAGACACAATGAGGTGGCTCCGAGTCAGTTTGAGTGTGCCCCCATGTTTGAAGAGGTAAATGTTGCTGTTGACCATAACCAGCTTCTCATGCACATGTTGGAAAAGGTGGCGCGCAAGCATCATTTCAAAGTGCTGTTGCATGAAAAACCTTATGCCGGCATCAATGGATCCGGAAAACATAACAACTGGTCTCTCGCAACAAATACAGGTGTAAACCTGCTTTCTCCGGGTAAAACCTCGAAAGATAATTTCCGGTTTGTTACCATTTTGGTAAACATTTTAATGGCAATACATGAATATGAGGAATTACTCAGGGCCAGCGTGGCTTCCGAAGGGAACGACCTGCGCCTCGGTGCCAACGAAGCTCCGCCGGCTGTTATTTCCGTTTTTCTTGGAAAACAAATTACCGAAATACTGGATGAGATTGAAAGTATGCCTGTCTTAAAAGAGATTAACGGGCACAACGGACGTCATGTGATTAAGAATATTCCCAAGATTCCGGAGATTTTATTGGATAATACCGACCGAAACCGTACTTCCCCTTTTGCCTTTACAGGAAATAAGTTTGAGTTCAGGGCTGTAGGCTCCACAGCCAATACGGCGAAACCCATGTTTGTGCTGAATACGATTGTCGCAGAACAGATGAATATATTCGAATCGGAAGTGGCCGGAGAAATTAAAAAAGGACTTCCAAAAGATGCTGCTATTTTCAATGTGGTGAAAAAGTATATCAAGGCATCAAAAAATATTCGTTTTGAAGGCAACTCGTACAGTGCCGAATGGCTGAAAGAAGCGGAGAAAAGAGGCTTATCAAACAACAGTAATACGCCGGCTGCGTTACCGGCTTTTATTTCTGATAAAACGGTTAACCTGTTTGAAAAACACAATGTGATGTCGCGGGTAGAATTGCTGGCTCGTTATGATATAAAGCTGGAGAAATACATTAAGAAGATACAGATTGAAGCCCGTGTTCTTGGCGACCTCGCCATAAACCATATTTTGCCTACGGCCATCCAGTACCAAAACCGCCTTATTGAGAATACCAAAGGTTTGCAGGATGTACTTGATTCAAAAACATATGTGCAATTATCACGAAGTCAGCTGAATACGATTAAAGAGATTTCTAACCACATAGCAAGTATCAAAGAAGGTGTGGAAATTATGGTGGAAGCCCGCAAAAAAGCCAATGTTGTTACTGACTACACGCAAAAAGCTGTTGCATACCGCGATGAAGTGCTACCCTGCTTTGCCGATATTCGCGGCCATGTGGATAAACTGGAGTTGCTCGTGGATGACAATCTGTGGCCACTTCCCAAATATCGGGAATTGCTGTTTATTAAATAGTACCATCCCGAAGCAGCAAACCAGTCACATTAAAATATCCCCGAATATCGCTTTGGGGATATTTTTTTGTAAATTTGTCCGTTAACAAAGAACAAATACGGTTATGAATATACGTCTCCATACGCAACAGTTGTTGTTACTTTTTTCTTCTCTGCTATTTTTCATGCAGGCGGAAGCACAATCTCAATACCAGTTTCAGGTAACCAAAGCAACCGGGAAACAAGAGGTTGTTTCACCGGCCGGAGGCATTTATTATGCACTGCCTAAAACCATTTTTAAAGTCAGCGTTGTTTTGGAACAGGTAAATGCAATTCCGGGGCCGTTTGCCTCTTATGCCGGCAAACTTCTTGGAACCAATGACTACATAAAAGCAAGAAAGACATATTACCGGCTGTTATCGGTCAAAGTGGACCCGGTAACCGTGGCTGACCCGGCGCAGGTATATTATGTTCGTTTTCCGGAAAACCGCTCCTCAAAAGAGGTTCGCTTTTTTGGCCTTCAGATGAATGACCAGGGCATATTGACAGGCTTCGGGCCTGCCCAAAAGCAGAACCAAAAAAGCATGATGCCCTCACCCTCCGGTGCACAGCAGCGTTCCAGCGAGATGTATATTTTTTCAGACCATCGCAAAGGTTTTGACATGCAGGCCGGATACAGCCGTGCACAGAAAGTGGATACCATACGTCGGGAAATTACCATTGATACGGTTACAATTAAAAGATTTCTGTTTAAAACCAGCTGGGTAAACCTCACAGAAGAAGACCGCGCAAACGATGCTGCCAAACAGATAAATAACATTCGTACCAGCCGCTTTAATCTTTTAACCGGCTATCAGGAAGTAAATTACGGGATGGGCATCCGTTATATGGATGTGGAGTTGCAAAAACTGGAACATGAATATCTTGTGCTGTTTCTCGGTCGCGAATACCGGCAAATGGTCGTGCGCACTTTTGTATTTGATCCTCAAAAACAGGCATTATCAGGGAAGTTATTGCAATATACAGACAAGGGTGGAAAGACACATGTACTTTCTATTAGTACCCGTGTCGTTAACGAAATGTCAAAAGTTGCCGGTAAAAAATCTGCCGAACCGGATGCACTTTTTTACAGGATTCCGGTGAAAGCCGTCATTTCCGTTGGCAGCGGGAGCAACCCTTTCTACTCTGACACTTTTGAAGTACCGCAACTCGGTGTGGTAAATACTGTTCCGGTTCGTGAAAACACCTATTTGCGCCTCAGCCCAAAAACCGGCGCATTACTGAAAATTGATAAGCGATAAATCAGAGAAAAAGAATGGAGCTGAAATATAATGATACGTTGTATTTGCAAAGCGCTTGCAAATCAAAAAAAGAAAGGGAGTTACAAAATATGTAACTCCCTGATAATTAAGTGGGAACTACTGGATTCGAACCAGTGACCCCCTGCTTGTAAGGCAGGTGCTCTGAACCAGCTGAGCTAAGCTCCCTTTTCCCGTTTTTGGGTTTTGAGGGTGCAAATATACATGGATATTTTTAATGGCCAACAACTTTTTCATTTTTTTCATTTTGTACAGTATATTTATCTTTTATTAGCTTTGCATCATAACTCCGGGAAAATTGAAACACCTGAAACTAAGCATATTCCTTTTTTTTGCTCTTCTCCTGACAGGGATGTATTCCTGCTCTGTGAAAAAATTTGTACCCCAGGGAAAGTACCTTGTGGATAAAAGTAAAATAAAATTAAGTGATAATTCGTATTCCGAAATCAACGCTGGCGACCTGAGGCCATACGTGCAACCCAAAAGGAATAAAAAAGTTTTATTTTGGCGCGTACAACTTTGGCAGTATTATCAAAATGAAAAGAAACATACTAAATTCAGTGCATGGCGTGCTAAAAAATTTGGCGAACAACCGGTATATTTTTATACGGAGGATGTTGCAAGGGATGCAACCAATATGGAGAAATACCTCAATGATATTGGCTTTTTCCATTCCGATGTTAAATATTCAATCCATTATCTGAAAAAGAAAAAGTTGGCTGATGTTACCTATCAGGTGGTTCCTGCAAAACCTTACCGCTATGATACCGTTAGTTTTGTTATCGAGGATTCAACATTAAGACCTTATCTGGAACATGAGGAGCGTGCCAGTTTGTTGAAGGTGGGAGATATTTACAATGCCTATACCATGGATAACGAACGCGACAGAATTTCTAATCTGCTTAGAAATAGAGGTTATTATTATTTTAACAGAAACTATATACAATATCTGGTAGATACCAATTTTAAACAGCATGCAGCCAGTGTTCGGATAGACATCAGGCCCAGGGAGAAGGCAGATATAAACCATCCGGGAAAAATGATAGCCCTTCCGCATATTCGCTATTTTTTGGATACAATTCGTGTTATTCCTAATTATAACCCGCTGAATACGCGTGGTTATATCATGATTGATCATGTAATCAGGTTTCCAAAAGATACCACGGCTTATCATTACGAATTTTTTTGTCGGCCACACAAACGATTTGCGTTGGTAACCTTTGACAATGCCATTCATCTGAAACCCGGAACACCCTATTCTGATAAGGCTGTAAAGGATACTTACCGCCCATTATTTAAATACCGGGCTTTAAAGACAACCAATATCAGCTTTGAGCCGGTAAATAGAAAAGCCAAAGCAGATACGGGAAGCGTGGGATACCTCAATGCCCGGATTCAAATGCAGACCGGGAAGCTGAATAATATTTCCCTTGAAGCAGTGGGCACAAACTCCAGTGGGGACCTGGGGGTAAATGGTGTGCTTTCCTTTACCAATAAAAATGTCTTTCGCCGTGGAGAGGTTTTCAGCCTGCGGTTTAATGGTGGGTTCGAAGCACAGCATCTGGGTAAACTTCCTTCCGATTCAACCATTGTTTCAACACGCGGAAATGGCCTTTTCAATACATTTGAAGCAGGAGTAAATGCCTCGGTAACTTTTCCCATGACGCTTTTTCCGTTCAGAAAATACAGGGTTTCAGATATGGCTGAAACAAGGCTGGGGATAGGATACAGTTATAATATCAGACCTTACTATACACAAAACGTGAGTAATGTTGAGTTTAGTTATACGTGGAAACAGGGAAAGTATATCAGGTATATGCTGACACCTGTTAATTTTAACTTTGTAAAAGTTAATCCCACACCCGAATTCCGAAGAATTCTGGAGAAAGAAACTAACCAGCAGCTCAAAGAACAATACTCCGACCACATGATTGCCGGGTTGCGCTATACGATTATATTTAACAATCAAAAGCCGCATCTGGCAGGGAATTTTAATTATGTACGCCTTGATCTGGAGTCGTCCGGGAATTTGTTACGCGCCATGAATGGCGTTTTCGGAGGTACCAGAGATACACTGGGCAATTTCACACTTTTTGGCGTCCCCTATTCACAGTATTTCCGTTTTAACCTGGATTACAGACATTATATTCATTTTGATAACCGTGGAAAGGCACTGGTCTTCCGTGGGCTGGTTGGGATGGTAGTTCCTTATCTCAATTCAACAGTGGTGCCTTACGAAAAAGGCTTTTTTGCCGGTGGGGCCAATGGAATGAGGGCCTGGCGCTTTCGAACACTTGGACCTGGTTCTTATACCGGAAAGGAAAACTATGAACGGGTTGGTGATATTCAGCTTGAGGCCAATGCAGAATACCGTTTTCCTATTATCAGCTTTTTCAAAGGGGCCTTTTTTGTTGATGCCGGCAATATCTGGAACCTGCATGCAAATACTATTTTCCCGGGTGGAAAATTTGCCTGGAATAGTTTTGTTAAAGATATTGCTGTTGATGCCGGACTGGGTGTAAGGTTGGATTTCTCCTTTTTTATTTTCAGAGTTGACTTTGCCGTTCCGTTGCATGACCCTGCTTATCCTTTGGGTAAGCGTTGGCGTTTCGATTCTCTTAATTGGAAAGATGTAGTTATTAACTTTGGCATCGGTTATCCGTTCTAACCAGTAGTGGTATGACATTTGAACAGGAAATTAAAAGTATTCGCAGCCATTTTGGTTATCTGCCTACCAGCGATCAGCAAAAAGCCATGAAACATCTTGCTGCTTTTGGCATTAGTATAAAAGCCAATCCGATGTATTTACTGAAAGGCTATGCCGGAACCGGTAAAACCAGCCTTATCAGTGCTTTCGTTAATCTGCTGCACGAAACCGGACGTAAATTTGTGCTTATGGCTCCCACGGGAAGGGCTGCCAAAGTACTAACGCAATATACCGGTTTTACCTCTTACACCATTCATCGGCGTATTTATCGTTCTGCTATCGATAAAGATGGCAGAAGAAAACTGACGTTGTCTCAAAATAAGATGAGCAATACGGTTTTTATTGTTGATGAAGCTTCTATGATCAGCGATTATTCGCTGGATAAAAATATGATGGACCAGGCAGGTAGTCTGTTGGATGATTTAATGCAATTTGTTTTTGCGGGAAATGGGAACAAATTGCTGCTGGTAGGCGATTCCGCACAGCTTCCTCCTGTGGGGTTAAATATTAGTCCTGCATTGGATGTCGAATATTTGCGAGGCGCCTTTAACCTGACAGCCTTTTCTTTTGAAATGCGCGAAGTAATGCGGCAGGCACTGGATTCGGGTATTTTGAAATCGGCAACCTTCCTGCGTCGTAAAATTGAAGAAGGGATAGCCAAACCTCCTTTTTTTAGGCTTCGCGATTTTAATCAGGATGTGCGTATCGTAGAAGATGGGTACATGCTGGAAGATTTGATGCAGACCGCTTTTTCCGGAAGTGAAGAATCAAACAGCATTGTTGTAACCCGAAGTAATAAAAGCGCTAACACGTATAATCAGCAGATACGTAGTAGAATACAGCTTAGGGAATCGGTTTTGGAAGCCGGTGATAAAATTATGATAGTAAAAAACAACTACCATTGGCTTTCTCCTGATTCAAAAGCTGGTTTTATTGCCAATGGCGATTTGGCGCAGGTTGTTCGTGTAAACCAGATGGAAGAACTCTATGGCTTTAAATTTGCTGAAGCAGAAATCAGCTTGCCCGATTATCCGGAAGAAAAAGAACTTACCGTAAAATTGCTGCTGGATACGCTGGATGCTCCCGGTCCCGATATTTCGGGTGAGGAACAACGCCGGCTTTTTGATGAGGTGGAGCGGGATTATATGGCCATCCCGCAGCGCCGAAAAAGACTTGAGGCCATGAAAAAAGATCCGTACTTCAATGCACTTCATGTGAAATATGCTTATGCTATTACCTGCCATAAAACACAGGGCGGACAATGGCCGGTTGTTTTTATAGATCAAGGGTATATAAATGATGAACAGTTGGATAAAGAATATATGCGCTGGCTCTATACTGCTTTCACAAGAGCTACGCAAACAGTTTATCTTATGAATTTTAAAGCGGAATTTTTCGGTTAGTTCAGCTCCTTTTCCAGCCAGGGAAGTAAACGATGGGCAGCTTTTTCACCAGCTTTAATGATGTTTTTGGATTCCTTGAAATCTGCCCACGAAATATCGCCCAGGCGACAGGAAACCACTTTGTCGGCATTGCTTACCTTTAGTTTGGTAAGATGATAATTCCGGACGTTTTCTGCCCGCTGCATGATGTCTAATCCACTACTTAAATCAACTTTGTCTCTGATGGATTTGCTCACGTTTACGCCAATAATCAATTCTTTTTCAGTCTTCCTGAAATACCGTGTGGGGATAAGATTTGATACACCACCATCCACAAGCAGGTATTTTCCCCATTTTACCGGTGGGAGATACCCGGGGATGGATGAACTGGCACGGACAGCCAGCCGCAGACTTCCTTTTTTTAGCGTTACTTCTTCTCCGCTGATGAGGTCGCTGGCTACAGCATGAAACGGCAGAGGAAGTTTTTCGATAAGATGATCCGGATACCTGAGGTAAGCCTTTTCCACCAGATCCTCTTCATAAATGCTGGGGTTTGCCAGTGTTTTGAACAGAGACAGCCCCACTTTGATATGTCCCATAACCGATATGACTTTGCTTTTTAAATCATTACCATTTTTGTCGATGGCAGCAAAATCATCAAAGTTAAACGACTCAAAAAGAGGTTGTTCTATAAAATGATAAGCAAGTTCTTCTACGGCATCTGCATTTTGATAGAGTGCATAGCTGCCACCGACCATGGCTCCCATACTGGTTCCTGAAATACGGGCAATGGGAATTTTTTCCTTTTCAATAACGCGTAGAAATCCAATATGGGCAAGTCCGCGTGCTCCCCCGCCTCCCAAAGCAATGGCCAGTTTTTTCATAAAATTTAATTTTTTCAAAAATACAATAAATGTTAAACACGAGTCTGATAAAAATATATCAATTTAATTGTTCAGTATATTTTTTACTTTTACCGCAGTCTTATATATTTAAAATCATGTCAGAAAATTATTTGAAACAGTATCCCAATGCCGAAGGGTATTTTGGGGCTTACGGCGGGGCTTTCCTTCCCCCTCATCTGGAAAAGGAAATGAACAGAATTACGGATGCCTATTTTGCTATCAGTAAATCGCATCGTTTTATTTCGGAGCTGAGAAGTATTAGAAAGCATTATCAGGGTCGGCCTACTCCGGTCTATTTTTGTAATCGTCTTTCGGAGAAATATGGCGGTCGGATATACCTGAAAAGAGAAGACCTGAATCATTCGGGTGCGCATAAACTTAACCATTGCATGGGCGAGGCTTTGTTGGCGCGATATATGGGAAAGAAAAAGCTGATTGCAGAAACGGGAGCAGGCCAGCATGGTGTGGCACTGGCAACCGCTGCTGCTTATTTTGGAATGGAATGTGAGATTTACATGGGTGAAGTCGACATGGCCAAAGAACACCCCAACGTGGTGCGTATGGAGATTTTGGGCGCCAAAGTAATTCCTGTTACGCATGGATTGAAAACTTTAAAAGAGGCGGTTGATTCTGCTTTTGATGCTTATGTTGAAGACAGCCAAAATGCACTTTATTGTATCGGCTCGGTGGTGGGTCCCCATCCCTTTCCTATGATGGTGCGTGATTTTCAGCATGTTGTAGGTGTGGAAGCCAGAGAGCAGTTTTACGAAATGACGGGCGAATTACCAGATAATGTGGTGGCCTGTGTGGGGGGCGGAAGCAATGCCATGGGTATTTTTTCGGGATTTATTGAAGATGATGAGTGTGCACTATATGGTGTGGAACCGGCCGGGCGTTCTTTTAAAACAGGTGACCATGCTGCCACAATGACTTATGGCAAACCAGGCATGATTCACGGTTTTAAATGTTATGTTTTACAGGATAATGAAGGAAATCCTGCACCGGTTTATTCTGTAGCCAGCGGGCTGGATTATCCGGGTGTGGGACCAGAACACAGTATGCTGAAAGATATGGAACGTGTTCAGTACGTATCTGTTAATGATCAGGAGGCCATCGACTCATTTTATGAACTGAGCCGTCTCGAAGGAATTATTCCTGCTTTGGAGAGTGCCCATGCGGTGGCTTATGCTGTTAAGCTGGCACAACAAAATAAGCGGGAATCTATTCTTGTCAACCTGAGTGGCAGAGGTGATAAAGATATCGATTTTGTGGTTGATACTTATGGATTACCAGAAGAATAAAAATAACAGCGTAAAAAATGTTGGAAACAGAAAGCAGACTTTTTTATAGAAAAGCCTGCTTTTTACTCCTCCAGTAATCCCGGCCTTCTTTTTTGTGTGCGTTTCACAGACTGCTCAAACTTCCATTCTTCGATGAGGCGTTCATTTCCGGAGAGCAGGATGTCCGGAACTTTCCAACCTCTGAAATCACGCGGACGTGTGTAAACGGGTGGTGAAACAAGGTTGTTCTGGAAAGAATCGGTGAGTGCAGAAACCTCATTTCCCAGTACGCCGGGCAATAGTCGCACCAGACTGTCGGTGATAACTGCTGCTGCCAACTCACCTCCCGACAAAACATAGTTGCCGATGGATATTTCTTTGGTGATAAAATGCTCACGAATACGTTCGTCTATACCTTTATAATGTCCGCAAAGAATTATCAGATTTTCATATGTTGATAAATGATTGGCCAAGGGCTGATCAAATAATTCCCCATCGGGACTGGTGTAAATGATTTCATCGTAAGCACGTTCACTTTTTAATTTTTCTATGACCCTGGCCACAGGTTCAATCATCATCACCATGCCGGCGCCACCGGAGAAAGCATAATCATCCACTTTATGATGTTTGTCGCTGGTATAATCGCGTAACTGATGAAGATAAATTTCCACTAGTCCCTTCTCCTGAGCCCGTTTGACAATGGAATGATTGAAAGGGCCTTCAAATATTTCAGGGAAAATGGTAATGATATCAATTCGCATAGTGCAAAAATACAAAAATGGAAAATGTAACAGGTGAGTACCCGGATTTTATCTTTTCATGTCTGTTAGTTTAAAATGGTGTAATATTAGAAGGCCACTTTAATTATGGATAAGGTTCTTATCATCCTGAATACCAAATTCGGGTTGGATAGTAACATGATTTATCCCCATTTCATTGGCAATTTTCTGAATTTGCATAAGTTGTGATTCAAAAACAGAAACAGGTTGGTCTTTTTTTAAATCAATGTGGGCCTCCATATTTATTTTGCTGTCGGTCAGTTGCCAAAGGTGTAAATGGTGGAGGTTTTTGATGCCTTCAATGGCTTCAATTCTTCCGGTAAGTTTATCAATATCGATGTTACCAGGAGAAAAAAGCATGATGATATTAATGGATTCAATAAAAAGATGCCAGCTGGAATAGATAAGATAAAGAGCAATCAGCAGTGTTACCAGTCCATCAATCCAAAATAAACCAAAATACTTCATAAGTAGTCCACCCACAAGCACAGCCACAGAGGTGAGCATATCGGTAAAAAGATGCAGATAAGCCGATTTGATATTGATGCTCTCTTTGGCTCCGGACTTAATGAGTAAAACACTGGAGCCGTTAACGACAATTGAGGCAATGGCAAGCCAGATAACAATCATGGAATCAATGGTATGTGGATATGCTATCCGTTTGATAGCCTCAAACCCAAGGAAAGCAGCAATAATAAGCAGTGTAGCTGAATTCACAAAAGCAGCCAGAATTTCTCCCCGCTGATATCCGAAAGTATGTTTTGCCGTATTTTTTCTTGCGGCCAGTTTAAAAGTGATATAGGTAATCAGCAACGAAAGTACATCGCTAAAGTTATGCAGCGCATCCGAAATCAGCGCCATACTGCCCGACAAGATACCACCAATAATCTGAGCAATAGTAATTCCAAGGTTTAGTGTAACAGAGATAAACAGATTTCTGCCTTTCAGTTTACCATGGTCGTGATGATGATGTTCTCCCATTTGGTTTTTCTTTACAAAGAAATACAAATTTATGAAAAATAAAGGAAGTCTTTTAGAATTGTTCTTATCGTGTAAGCCGAACCAAAGGCGCATTTTAATTGGCCGTCGGCATTAACCTGTATTATTATCCATATCAATTTTGAATAAGGTGTTTTATTCTAGGGTTGTTGCAATCTTCAAATAGTTTTCTGTCCTTTGCACTGCCAAAATAAAGTATGTACCAAAAATCTCAGAATTATGATGAATACAGAGATTTTCCCGGACATCGAACAGCTGCTCGATAAAAAACATTGGGATAGACTTAAAAAAATCTGGGCCGAAACCAAGCCGGAAGACATCGCCGAAATTTTAATTGGGATACATCAAAAGTATGTAGTGGTGGCTTTCCGGTTGATCCCCAAAGAAAAAGCAGCCGAGGTATTTTCGGAATTGGATCCTTCACAACAGGAATTTATCCTGACTCATATTGTGGATAAACAAATTCGGGAGCTTTTGGAAGAGTTGTCTCCGGATGACCGTACTTCTGTATTTGAGGAACTCCCCGAGCAATTAACCCAAAGGTTATTGAACCTGTTACCTGCTGAAGATCGTAAAGAGGCATTGGGGCTGTTGGGCTATCCTGAAAATAGTGTGGGTAGAATTATGACACCTGATTATGTGGTTGTTAAGCCTTACTGGTCTGTTGAAAGAGCCATAAAGCATATAAAAAAAATAGGGGAAGATGCGGAGACTATTAACGTAATATATGTTGAGGATGACCAGCTGAAACTCGTTGACGATATTCCCATCCGCCGGTTTCTTCTGGCTGAACCAAAACAGTTGGTGGCCGACCTTATGGACCATGATTTTGTATATATTCATTCTCTCGAAGATCAGGAAGATGCGTATAAAATGATTAAGAAGTATGATGTGAATGTATTGCCTGTTATAGGTGAGGAGGGTGTGCTTATCGGAATTGTAACAGTTGATGATATTTTGGATGTGATTGAAGAAGAGACTACCGAGGATTTTCAGAAGTCATCTGCCATTGTTCCTATTGAAGAAAAATACTATACGGCTTCCAGTCTGACTTTATACAAAAAAAGAATCGGTTGGCTTTTTATTTTACTGCTTACCGATTTTTTCTCATCTTCCATCATTGCACATTTTCAGAATTCACTGAAAGAGGTGATTGCCCTGGCGTTTTTTATTCCCATATTGATAGACAGTGGTGGAAATATTGCCGCACAAGCTTCAACATTGGTTGTAAGAGCACTGGCTACCGGTTCGCTTTCTGTGAGAAAGTGGTTCTCGGTGATGAAGAAAGAATTGCTGATAGGGCTGCTTATCGGGCTTACCCTTGGAATTACTCTTTACGTTAGAGGTTTCTTCTGGCGTGGAGGTCCTACTGTGGGGATGGTTGTGGCACTTTCTATGGTTGCCATTTCTCTGTGGGCAAACCTGCTGGGAAGTTTATTGCCCATTCTTTTAACCAAGTTCAAACTTGACCCGGCTGTTATCAGTAGTCCGTTGCTTACCACAGTGGTGGACTCCACAGGTTTGCTTATCTACTTTACACTGGCTGATTATATTTTTCATTTATGATGTGACAGATGAGGCAATCCAAACTGTTTTTTGGTTGACAAACTCACGGATTCCCGGGTAAGCAAGTTCCCGGCCGTAACCTGAACGTTTGGTACCACCAAAAGGTAACCGTGGATCCGATTTGGTCATGCCGTTGATAAAAACAGCGCCTGCTTCTATTTCGCCTGCCAGTTTTTCTGCCAGTTCCATATTTTGTGTCCAAAGGCTGGCACCCAGTCCGTAAGGTGTATCGTTGGCAATACGTATGGCATCTTCTGCGTCTTTGGCAGGAATAACAACTGAAACCGGACCGAAAGTCTCTTCATCAAATACCGGCATGCCTTTTTTTGCATTTACGATAAGTGTTGGCTCGTAAAATAGCGAATGGTCATCACGCCGTTTGCCACCGCACAGAATCTTGGCACCCATCAGAACAGATTGGTTTACCTGTTTCTCAATATTTTCCAATAAATCAGGCCGTGCCATAGGCCCCATCTCTGTTTTTTCATCCATGGGGTCTCCCAAAACCATATTTTCCAATAACCGTTTTTGTTCCTCCATAAACTGGTTGATGACTGCTTCTTCCACAATAAATCTTTTGGCTGAAATACATACCTGTCCCGCGTTAAGGAAACGCGAACACACACCTGTTTTACAGCTTACGTTAAACTCAGCATCTTTTAACACAATGTATGGATCGGAACCGCCCAGTTCCAGGACGCTTTTTTTCAGGTATTTACCGGCCTGAGCGGCGACTATACTGCCTGCTTTCTGGCTTCCCGTTAAAGTAACGCCTTCCACAAAAGGATGGGCAATGACTTTTTCTGACAATGAAACAGGGATAATGAGATTGGTGAAAGTATTTTTCGGAAAACCAGCTTTTAAAAATAATTTTTCTATGGCTTTGGCCGTCCCGATTACATTGGGGGCATGTTTTAGTATGAATGTGTTACCTGCCATCATGGTGGGTACGGCGGCACGGAAAGCCTGCCAGAAAGGGAAATTCCATGGCATAATACCATAAATGATCCCCACCGGGTCGAAACGCAGATAGCTTTTCCCGGCATCGGTTTCAAAGATTTCCGGTTGTAGCATGGATGCGGCATGTTCGGCATAGTGCTCGCACAACCAGGCACATTTCTCTATTTCGGCACGCGATTCTGAGATAATTTTCCCCATTTCCGTGGTAATTAACGTGGCAAAGGTCTCTTTGTTTTCACGCAGCAGTATTGCCAGCTTTTTGAACCGCTCGCCTCGCTGCCCAAAGCTAAAAGTTTTCCATTTTAGAAAAGCGTTGTGGGTGAGCGAAATAAGGTTTTCCACTTCCTGTACTGTATGTTCGGTGTGCTCGAAAATTATAGCTTTGGTATAAGGATTTATACTTTGAAACATGACTTTTAAATTTTCTTACAAATTTAGAAAAAAACTTGTGTTCATTATCTCTTTTTTCCCACGTTTAGCCCTGAAACAATTGGCGAAGGCCTTGCGGGCAGGAATTGTTGCGAGAGCCTTCGCAGTTGAAAACAGAAAACCGCAAAGTCCCACAAAGGATATTCACTAAGTTCCACCAAGGTTTTTCTTCCAACGAATTGCACGAATGACACGAATTTTTGTTTTTGTCCCGCCTGCGAATAAATTCACAGGCTACGATTTAAGCCGTCCCGCCCCTGGCGGACTGTGGAGGGTGGTAGTCCCGACTGTGGCTTCCCTGTGTCCCCTTGTCTCTTCGTCCCTTCGTGTCTCCTTCGTGAAAACCCTTCGTGTTCCTTCGTGGTAAAAGTTATACCATCAAGGTTTTTTCACCAACCAATTGCACCAATTGTACGAAACTTTGTTTTTGTCCCGCCTACGGCTCGGAATTAAACAGAAAAATAACCTTTTTCACCAAAATGATAAAGCCCTATCTTTGCCCGTTCAAACTAAGCTTATGGCAAGACGAAAGAAAAGACCCCTTCCATTATTGGAAAATGTGGAGATTATGGATGCCGGTGCAGAGGGGAAAGCGGTTGCCCGCGTGGATGAAAAAGTGCTTTTTGTGCCTTTTGCTGCACCGGGCGATATTGTTGATGTGCAGGTATATAAGAAGAAGCGCCATTTCCTCGAAGGCCGTATTACAGCGCTTAAAAAAGTTTCAGGATACCGTGTTGAACCGAAATGTGCACACTTTGGTTTGTGTGGTGGTTGTAAATGGCAGCATATTGATTACGCTTATCAAAGGCGTTTTAAGCAAAAACAAGTCAAAGACAGTCTTGATCGTATTGCCAAAGTTCCCTATCCCGGTATTCAGGAAATTATCGGAGCTGAGGATATTTATTTTTATCGTAACAAACTGGAGTTCACCTTCTCTGATCGGCGATGGCTTACTACGCTTGATCCTGTAGCCGCCGAAGGCGAAATGTTGGAAACCCGTGGATTGGGCTTTCATTTGCCCGGAAAGTTTGACAAAATTCTGGATATTGACCAGTGTTACCTCCAAAAAGAACCTTCCAATGATATTCGGTTGGCGGTGAAGGCTTTTGCCATAGAAAAAAATTTCAGCTTTTACAATGCGCGTGAACAACATGGTTTTTTGCGCAACATGATTATCCGCACTTCTACCACAACAGATCTGATGGTGGTGATGATTTTCGGTGAGGAAAATGAGGAAGCCATCGAAATGTTGATGAACCATTTGGCTGAAAAGTTTCCGCAGATTACTTCGCTGATGTATGTGGTGAATACTAAGAAGAACGACTCCATTTATGATTTGGAAGTCAGGCTTTTCAAAGGTAAGGACCATAATATGGAATTGATGCGGGCTGCTCGTCCAGACAGAAAACCGCTCTATTTTAAGGTGGGTCCCAAATCCTTTTATCAAACCAATCCCCAACAGGCTCAAAAACTTTATCAAACGGCACACGATTTTGCCGGCTTTAACGGTGATGAGCTTGTTTACGATTTATATACAGGTACGGGTACCATTGCGCTGTTTATTGCTCCTTCTGTAAAACGGGTAATCGGTATTGAATCGGTAGAGGATGCTGTGGAAGATGCCCGGAAAAATGCACTGGAAAACGATATTGATAATGTAGAATTTCATGCTGGCGACATGGCAGCTCTGCTAACTGAAGATTTTATTGCCGGACATGGTGTTCCGGATGTGCTGCTTACCGATCCGCCACGCGCCGGAATGCATCCCAAAGTTATTAAGCAGATTTTGCAGGCAGCACCCGGTAAGATTGTGTATGTCAGCTGTAATCCGGCTACCCAGGCACGCGACATAGCTCTTCTCGATGAAAAGTACCGTATTGAAAAAGTACAGCCTGTGGATATGTTTCCACAAACCCATCACGTGGAAAATGTGGTGCTGCTTGTGCGAAAATAAAATTTGAGATTTTACTTTTAAAACAGTGTTGATGAAAATTATTATAGCACCTGATTCGTTTAAAGATGCACTCTCTGCAAAAGAAGTGGCAGAAGCTATCCAGAAGGGTATTAAAATGGCTTCTCCGGATGATGAAATTGTTGTCTTTCCTCTGGGGGATGGGGGTGAGGGTAGCTCTGAAATTATAGGATACTACTTAAAAGCAAAAAAAATAGTTGTCAATGTTGAAGATGCTTTAGGGCATCCTGTTGAAGCTTATTATTATTTCTCAAAAGAAAACCATACTGCGATTATTGAAATGGCGCAGGCATCCGGCTTACAGCGAATTAGCTATGATGATCGAAACTGTATGGAGGCTTCCTCTTTTGGCACAGGTCAGCTCATATTAGATGCTATCAGATTAGGCGCTACGAGAGTGATACTTGCCATTGGCGGAAGTGCAACCAATGATGCGGGGATGGGTTTGGCTACGGCACTCGGAGTAAGATTTTACGATGAAAATAACCGGTTACTGAGGGGTAAGGGACGCGAACTTCAACAAGTACATTTCTACGATAAAAGCCAATTATTGATGAATAAAGGTATAGCTGTAGAAGTGTTGTGTGATGTGGATAACCCGCTTTTCGGAGAAAAAGGTGCAGCGCATGTTTACGCACGACAGAAAGGCGCCAATGATGAAGAAATTGAGTTGCTGGACAATGGGCTTCGTCATTTTTCAACAGTTGTCCGGAAACAGGAAGAAAGAGATTTTGCGAAAATACCGGGGGCCGGAGCTGCCGGGGGCCTTGGCTTTGGTGCAATGGCTTTTCTTGATGCAAAGCTTTATAAAGGTATTGACCTTATGCTGGATATGACTGGCTTTAATGAACAAATAAAAGACGCTGATCTTGTTATTACAGGGGAAGGTAAAATTGATGATCAGACCATTCATGGGAAGTTAATAAGCGGAGTGGTTCAACATGCAAAAGGGCAAAATGTTCCTGTTGTGGCCTTATGTGGTGCATTGGAGGCCGGTGCGACAAGTATAAAAAAAATTGGTCTGCTTGCGGCTTTTTCCATTCAATCGAAATCCGGTTCACTTGTTGATGCGTTGGAGAGAACTCCCCGTGATTTAATGCTTACTGCTTTTAACCTGAGGCGAATATTGGAGTCATAGTTTATCTGTGTGGTTGCTTTAATTTGTCAAAAATGATGGTGCACAGAGGATTGTCTGATTAGTAATTTGGCTTCAAAAACTTTTTGTCTGATTCTCTTTTCATCATCCAAAGCACTTCGCAGGAATTCATAAGCCGTTTCTCCCATTCGGATACCCGGCTGATCGATGGTACTCAATCTGGGGCAGATATAATTTGAGACCAGGGAGTTGCTGTATCCCATCACTCCGACATCCGCGGGAATATTCAATCCAAACTCTTCCAGTGCTTTATATACACCAAGGGCTACTTCATCTGTTACGGTAAAAATGGCATCGGGTTTGTTGCCCGATAATAAGAGCTCTTTGGTAAAATAATAACCTTCTTCCTTGTTAACAAATTCGCAGGTTTTTACCAGAGCAGGGTTGTAGTCTAACCCGCCAATTTTTAAGGCGTTGCAGTACCCTTGAAACCGGTCTTCGGCATTGGAGGAGTATTCATGTCCTCTTATATGCGCAATATTTTTATAACCTTGTTGTATCAAATGCGTTACAGCAATTTCAGCACCATGAAAATCATTCATCTTTACAAAATGGCCCTGATAGTTTTTTGGGGTACGGTCAATTAATACAATGGGTATATTATTTTTTTCCATGATTCTGATATAGGAATTATCAATCTCATTTCTGCAGGGGGCAAGAATTATTCCTGATACATTCATTCCGATTAATTGGCCAATTAGTTCTGATTCTTTTTGGGGAATATGTGATGATTCGCTTAAAATAACAGCGAAGTTGTCTTTTTGAGCTGAGCTTATAATCCCCTTTAAAATGGTAGAGAAAAAATAATGTTCAACCCGAGGAAGAACCAGTCCAATTACATCTGATTTGCGTTTTCTTAGAGAAACCGCCATCTTATTTGGCGTGTAATCCAGCTGTTGCGCCAGTCTCATAACCTCTTTTCGTGTTTTTTCCCCAACATCAGTCTTGTTGTTTAATGCTCTGGAAACAGTTGTAATTGAAATGTTTAGCCTTTGTGCTTACGTTACCAGGCATACCCGGAATTTATATTCATTCACTTCTTGGGACACAGAATGATCTTACCGCTGTTGAAAAAAGCGGTATCAAACGCAGGATAAATCGTTCAAAATCTGAATATAATGTTCTTCTTGAAGCGCTGCATGAAGAGGGCTCTTTGCAAAATCTTGTTTTTTCCGAATACAAAAAACTATTACAAGTAAGACGCGCGTACAATTGGTTTGCCCCATCTTTAGAAATTGAGATAA
>WFNG01000064.1 GCA_015488735.1 Bacteroidales bacterium
CTACTAATCCTACATAACCTGCAACTGTTGTGAGCGTTACGGATTCCATAATAATTTGTGAAATAATATCCATGGGTGTGGCACCCAGCGCACGTTTTACACCAATTTCACGTGTTCGTTCTTTTACAATAATCAGCATTATATTGGATACGCCAATAATCCCGGCAAGCAGCGTTCCCACACCCACAATCCAAATCAGGCCGTTGATGCCCGTAAAAAGTCCCGACATTTTTTTAAACTGCTTCTCCACGTTAAAATGGCCAATGGCCTGTGTGTCTTTTGGATTTATATGATGGATTTTTTTCATAAGTGCTATGACCTTTGCTTCCGTAACCGTGGCAGGCACCTTATCTTTGGAGGTGATGGCAAACCAAAAGACCTTGTTGCCATAGTTAAAAGTCCGTTGCATACTGGTGAAAGGCAGAAAGATACTGTTGTTTTCACGGTCGGCTCTGCCGCCTTTTTTCTTGGATTTAAAAGTTCCGACTACCTCAAAATAAACGCCTTGTATACGGATATACTTTCCGATGGGATTTACACCTTTTTTAAACAGTCCGTCCACCACAGCTTTTCCAATAACGGCTACTTTACGGTATTGGTGCACATCGTTCAGGTTGACAAAGCGTCCGGTGAGTATATCTACAGGGTCAATTTTCATATACACAGGATAATCGCCATAAATTGTGTAGCCTCCTGATTCTTTCCCGTAAATCACATTATTAGCTCCATTGTAACCACCGCCCTGAAGCCGGGGTGCCAGATATTTAACATCGGGTACATTTTCTTTTATGGCTTTAATGTCGCTGTTGGTAAAATTAAAACTCCTGCCTCTTTTAAAACCCTGATAGGGCATGGATGTACGTTGGGCCCACATGAAAAAGCTGTTGGTGGCAAAATCGCCAAATCCCTGGTAAACGGCATTTTGTAATCCTTTTCCCGAGCCCAGCATGACTACCAGCATAAAGATGCCCCAAAACACACCGAATGCAGTAAAAAAGGTTCGTACCGGATTCTTTTTTAAAGCCGTCCATATTTCCTGCCAGTTGTCTAAATCAAATATCTTCATGGTTGGTAACGGTCATTTCGTCATTTGTTAATTTGTCATTCGCTTCGCTGTCAGACGGTCGTCAAGCAATTGTCATTCATTGTTAGACGGTTGTCAATACTTCTGTTTTTTCATTTTTCAACTACACAACTTCTCAATTTCTTTTTGTCTCTTCTTCATTTATCATTCATCATTCATCATTCATCATTCATCGTTCATCATTCCTCACTCGTCCCGCAGGGCATCAATCGGTTTAATGGAAGCTGCTTTTCTGGCGGGAATAAACCCTGCAATGGCTCCGGCAACTACCAGTAACGCCATGGCCGTGAGTGCAATATAAATATTTGCTTCCGGATTCCTGAAAAAGTCGGATGGTGGCATGTATTTGTTGACCAGTTCCAGCAAACCCACACCTGCCATGAGTCCGAGATAGCCTGCCAGGCTGGTAATAACTACCGACTCCAGTAAAATAAGTCCGACAATGGAACGTGGTGTGGCGCCCAGGGCTTTTCTGATTCCAATTTCTTTGGTACGCTCTTTCACCACAATCATCATGATATTGCTGACCCCTACAATTCCTGCAATGATGGTTCCAATACCGATAATCCAGATAAAAATCCGGATACCCAGAAAAAGGTTCATCACTTTTTCATACTCTTGCAGGTTGTTTGAGATATGTATTGCCCTGCGATCAGTGGGGTCGAAATGGTGCGCTTTTGCAAATTCCACGCGTAATTTTTTTTCTATATTCCGGGTTTGTTTAAGTGTTGCATCTCCCACAGTAAACATAATCTGATTCAGCCTGTTACCCCCGTTAAAAACACGTTGTGCCGTGCTTACCGGAATATAAACTTTTCGCATTTCGCCGTTGCCGCCGGCAGATTTAAATACACCAATTACTTCAAATGGAATATCACCAACTTTAACATATTTTCCTATTGGATTAGCACCGTTTTTAAAAAGGTCTTTTCTGACGACATCGCCTATGACAATGACTTTGTTGTAATGATTCAGGTCAAGGCGGTTTAAAAAACGGCCCTGGGTGATGTCGGTATTCTCAATGTATCTTTGGCCTGGATCAACAGCACTTATACTGTACGATCCATAATTATTTTTGTAGCTTATTGTTTTGCTGCCCACGCGATAACGTCCCGAAATATGGTTGATATGACTGTCAAGCCTTTTTGTGCGCAGATAGTCGGCATTGGTAAACTGAATTCTATGTCCGGCATTGATGCCTTTGTAGGGCTTGGTGGTAAGTCCCTGGTAAACCCAAAGACTGTTGGTGGCATTGTCGGCAAACTGATGCTGCACACCGTTTTGTAATCCACGGCCGGAGCCGAGCAAAATAATCAGCATGAAAATACCCCAGGCCACACTGAACCCGGTTAAAAAAGTACGCAACTTATTTTTGTTGATCGTACTGAATATCTCCTGCCATTTATCTCTGTCAATGATCATGCGTCTGTCTCTTCTTCCACAAGTGTTTCAAAAACTTTCTGTTTCGTTTCCTGACTGCTGGCATCAATTTCGATACGGCCATCTTTCAGGTGAATAATGCGGTCGGTTTGTTCGGCAATATCCTGTTCGTGCGTAACAATAATCATGGTTATGCCTTCGCGGTTGATTTGGCGCATAAGTTCCATGACCTCCATGGAAGTTTTGGAATCCAGGGCACCGGTAGGCTCGTCGGCGAGAATAACTTTGGGTTGTGAGATAAGTGCGCGTGCAATGGCCAGCCGTTGTTTCTGTCCTCCTGAAAGTTCGTTGGGTAAATGATGGGCCCACGGCTTTAATCCCATTTTTTCCAGATATTCCAGTGCTATCTTATTGCGCTTTTTACGGGGTACTTTTTGGTAATAGAGCGGCAGTGCCACATTTTCCATAGCATTTTTAAACGGAATCAGGTTGAACGACTGAAAAACAAACCCCAGCATTTTATTGCGGTAAAAAGCAGCCTTTTTCTCACTTAGCCCCTCCATGAGCGTGTTGTCAAGAAAATATTTTCCTTCATCATAATTGTCAAGAATTCCAAGTATATTGAGCAACGTGGATTTTCCCGATCCGGAAGACCCCATGATGGAAACCAGTTCTCCTTGTTTTATATGCAAATCAATGCCCTTTAAAACATGGAGTTTGTTTTTTCCCATCTGGTAGCTTTTATGAATATTTTCGAGCCTTATCATTTTTTTGTTTTTATAATTACATTGTTAATTATCGATGTGTTATATTCTAAACGGACTTAAAAACATTTTCTTGTTTTCTAATATAATTTTGGGATAACCTTGTGTGTTTTTAAACGGTAGTTCTCATAAACTTCTCCAAATTGTTTCATTAAAATATTTTCTTCTGCTTTTATCCGGTAATTCATGGCAAATGAAACGGGAATTGTAATTACAATAAATGAAAGGATGCTGTTCATGGCAATAGCCAGTCCGAAACAAATCAGCAATAATCCCAAATAACTTGGATGCCTGAGATATTTGTACATCCCATTGGTTTTCAACTGGTGATTTTTTATGATGGCCACGTCAACAGTAAATTCCTTATTCAATTGAATTATTGAAACCCACCGTATAATTATACCAGCCACAAAAACAGCCAATCCAAAAATGGCTATTCTGCTATTCCACGAATTCCATTCCTGATAGTTTGCCATAAAAAATCCTGCCGTCAGGCCCAGTGGTATTGTAACCCAGAACAGGGCCAGAGATTTTCTGTCGTTTTTTGTTTTTGTGCCGTACTTTCCGGAACGTTTAACAATCATTAAAACGAATTCCGAAAGGAAAAACGAAATGGAAAAATATATAACTATTTGTATGGTGAGCATTCTTCATTTTTATGATACACTTTTCATATCATGAATTGTGCCGGTATTTCAAACAAATTAATAATCAGAATATAACGAATAACAATTCCAAAAGAACATCTTTTTTTGAAACAGTAAAGTGTTCGGCAGTCTTACATAAGTGTGCGATTTCGGGCAGGGAGCCCCGCTCTGTTATGACCTGGTGGAATTGAACAACAGAGGATATTGTGTTTTTTTTATTCGATGGCCAACGTGGGAAGAGTCATTTAGCCGTATAAAGAATATTAGGTGAATAAGGAGAAATTTACATCATCCAGGTCACTAATTGTTTCCTGTCCTCATCGTTGAGGTTGTGTACCATACCCGATGCCTGGTTTTTGTTCATTTGTTGTAAGATATCCTCTTTTTTGGAGGCATCGATTCCGGCTTCCGTTATCCGGATGGGTGAGTCAATGGAAGTAAAAAAAGCTTCCAGTTTTTCAATGGTTTGTTCCATATCGGAAGTACCGAAAAGGCCTTCTCCCAGTTTTTGAATTCTCTTTGGAATCCGTTCTGATTGTAACCGTAACCAGGCAGGATAAGCGATGCTCAATGTGGCGCCGTGGGGCATGTCGTACAGAAATGAAAGTTCGTGTCCTACAGCATGGACGCCCCAATCACCGCCTGTTTTCCCGTAACTCGTTAGTCCGTTAAGTGCCAGGGTTGCATTTAACATGATGTTGGCACGTAAATTCACATTTTGCAGGTCGTTCATTAACTTTGGTCCCCACTCCATGGTGTCTTTGATAATGTCAAGGGTCATCCGGTCGATAACCGAAGGCTCACCGCCACCAAAGAAAGCTTCCAAAGCGTGGGCAATCAAATCCACAATACCGTAAGCCGTATAATTTTTGGGAACTGTTGTTGTGAAAGAAGGATCCAGAAACGCGTCTTTGGGGAAAAGCAGGGGGTGAACAAAGCCAACTTTTTTACCGGTTTCGGGATTTTGCAAAACGGCTGCTGCATTCATTTCCGTCCCGGTGGCTGCCAGCGTGAGCACATTTACCAACGGAACAGCTTTCTGCGGCATGGTTTGCCACATCATAAATTGCCAGGGATCCACATCATTGGCTATCCCAATGCTGATAATCTTGGCAGAATCTATAACACTGCCGCCTCCGAGGGCTACGATAACCTCTACTTTGTTAGCTTTTCCCAGAGCGATAGCTTTCCGAACATCCTCCACTACAGGATTGGGTTTTATACCGTGGTATTCGCGAACGCTAAGTCCGGCCCGGACAAGTTGTCCCAGTACTTTGTCATAATATCCGTATTTTTTTACCGATCCTTTTCCGTAAACCAGTAAAACTTTTTTTCCGTATTGCCGGACAGTTTCGCCAAGCGTATCAGTTACTCCTTTGCCAAAGTGCAGACGGACAGGATTATAAGCAATGAAATTTTCTATGGACATGGTGGCACTGTTTTATTGTTTAAACGCAATCATTTTGTTTTTACAAAGATACAGCTTTCGTGATAATTTTTTACCCGGGCGATATCTTTTCAATATGGGTGCAACGCATACCTGTTTCTTATGGCTCTGTTTTAAGAAAGGATTTTATTGTGTTTGCCAGCCCCATTTTTCAAAGACAGGCATTACGTTTTTGCTTTTTAGAAAATTAAAAAAGGCTGCGGCTGCTTTGTTGCGGTTTCCCTTTTGAGTTAAGGCAATCCCACAGTCTCTGTAAATAGTGTATCTTTCCTTTACCGGAACAAAATCTGCAAGATGCGGATTGGATATCTGCCAGATATTCCAGGTTATCCAAACATCAATGTTTTTATTTAAACTCCATTCTTTTTTTGCCACACCACTATTTGCAGCATAAAAAACGATATTTTTTCTGATGTTTTTTAAAAATTCTAAATTTTGTGTTCTGCCAGCCATGTCCTCCCAAACGCCGGTAAGCCCGGCACCGTTAACAACTAATATCCGTATTC
>WFNG01000065.1 GCA_015488735.1 Bacteroidales bacterium
CTGTTACATAATGCATTTTTTTTATCAACGAATTACACCAATTGTACGAATTTCGGTTTTTTATGAACGATTATACAAATAATAAGCCTGGCAGGCTCCTTCGCTGGATACCATGCAACTCCCCACCGGGTCGCGTGGCGTGCAGGCTTTGGCAAACAGGCTGCAATCTTTGGGTTTTTTGATTCCTTTCAAAATTTCACCGCAAATACAGCCTTTGGGTTCCAGCAAAGGTACCATTCCTTCGAAGCTGATATTTTTCTCCGCATCGTGGTCAGCGTATTTCGGGCGTATTTTTAATCCGCTTTTTTTCAGTACTCCCAAACCGCGCCACCAGTCATCGTCCGGCATAAAGACCTCTTCCATCATCTGCTGTGCTTTTACATTTCCTTCCGGTTTCACAACACGTTTATACTGAATCTCCACCTGCGGCTTTCCGCTTTCTATTTGTCTGACAAGCATCAAAACTGTCTGCATGAGATCGACCGGCTCAAACCCGCTGATGACCACACCAAGACCATATTTTGCCGGAATATCCTCATAAATACCCTTTCCGGTGATAGTACTCACATGGCCGGGGCCAATATATCCATTGATTTTTACCCCTTCATCAATCAGTGCAGCCATGGCCGGCGGCATAACCTTGTGAGCACTAAAGACAAAGAAATTCGACAGTTTTTCTTTGTAAGCCTGCAGGATGGCCACTGCTGTTCCGGGTGCCGTGGTTTCAAAACCAATTCCCAAAAAAACAACTTTTTTCCCCGGAAAATCGCGGGCTATCTGCAAGGCATCCATTATGGAATAGACCACCCTGATTTGTGCTCCGCCGGCACGCTCTTTCTCCAGTGAAGTCTCCGAACCGGGCACACGGATTAAATCGCCGTAAGTAGCAATAACAACGTCCTTTTGGTGACTGAAAGCCACCGCTTTATCAATATACGAGCGGCTGGTGACGCACACGGGACATCCCGGGCCGGAAATCAGTTCCACCGTATCGGGCAGCAACGCCGGCAGTCCGAATTTTTGAATGGACATGGTGTGTCCCCCGCAAACCTCCATGAGCTTAACAGGCCGGGTGGAAATTTTCCTAATTTCCCGTGCCAGTGCCTGTACCGTCTCCCGATTCCTGTATTCATCAATAAACTTCATATCAGCCGTTGGTTTTTCTCTTGTTCTTCAACATCCATTTCCTCGTTCAGCTTTTTTAAATCTGCGAAAGCTTTCAGACTGGCTTCCGCCTCTTCACTGTCCAGTTTCTGGATGGCAAAACCGGTATGAATCAACACATAGTCACCCGGTTTCAACTCATCTACCGATAACATCATTAAATTGGCTTCATAAGTTGAGCCACCCACGGAACAAACTGCCGTTTCTCCCTGAATTTTCTCAATTTTTGCCGGAATACTTAAACACATAATTCTGATTTTTTTTTAAAATTCTTTTATGGCACGCCGTTTGGCAGCCACTACCATCTGTCCCAGGGCAATTCCCCCATCATTTGAGGGAACCTGTTGGTGACTGTAAACAGTAAATCCGTTTTCACGCAACAGTATCTCGGTTTTTTTCAACAGTATTTTATTTTGAAAACTTCCACCCGAAAGCACCACCTTTTTCAGCCCTGTCTTTATTGACAGTTTTTTCACCACTGTGGCAATCACTTCCACCACCGTTTGATGAAATTTTCCTGCCATTTTGGACAACGGCTCTTCCATTTCCCTATCATAAAGCAGCCCTTCAAAAGTAGGTTTAAAGGAGATTTGGTTACCCGAAACGACAAAGGGATAGCCCTTTATTATGTTTTCATCGGCTATGGATTCCAGTCGCATGGGGGCTTCTGCATGAAAAGAGGTTTCGGTACAAATGCCCAGCAATGCCGAAACAGCATCAAACAAACGCCCGGCACTGCTGGTCTCCGGAGAATTTATCCTGTTTTTCAGCATGGCCAAAACCATACCGAAGGCCTCTCTGTCAACATACGAAAACAGTTTACTGTAATGATGTTTCAGAAAGTCCTCTCCAAAATAGTGATAAAGGTAAGAAACGGCCATTCGCCAGGGATATCGGGTTACCGTATCTCCGCCGGGTTGTAAGATATTTTCAAAATGAAACGACCGTTCAAAATCCGCCAAATCACATAGCAGGAACTCTCCGCCCCATATTTTTCCATCCGTTCCCAGGCCGGTACCATCGAGGCTGACGCCTATCACCTTTTCATCCAGATTATGCTCAGCCATGCAGGAGGCAATGTGTGCATGATGGTGTTGGACAAATTCCACTGGTAATCCGGTTTCTTTGGCAAACCTTGTGGAGAAATAATCGGGATGCAAATCGGCCGCCACAAGCGAAGGTTTGAACCGGAACAACGAACGGAATCGCTGGTACGACTCGCTATAAAAGCTGAGGGTTTCCGGATTTTTCAAATCACCAATATACTGACTTAGAAACACTTTGTTGCTCTTTCCAACAGCAAAGCAGTTGACCAGTTCAGCACCCGCAGCAAAAATCCCTTCTGCATTTTGGCAGATGGAAACAGAAGCCGGAACATAACCACGCGACCGCCGGATAATCCTTTCTTTTCCATTTACCACCATGGTTACCGAATCGTCAACCCGGTTATAGATTTCACGATTATAGGTAAGAATAGCATCAGCTTTGCCGGTAAATTTTTCCAGAGCGGTTTTGTTATGAATCAAGACCGGTTCGTCCGAAAAGTTACCGCTGGTCATGACGAGTACAGGCGTTTTCAGTTTTTCAAAAAGCTGGTGATGAAAAGGCATATAGGGAAGCATTGCCCCCACAGTGTTCAGCCCGTTGCTAACAGGGAAAGGTAATGATTTTTTTTCGCGCAACAAGACAATGGGACGTTGCCAGCTTTGCAACCATCTTTTTTCGTCCGGACTGACATGCGCAAACCTTTTAACAGACTCTATATCGGAGAACATAACGGCCAGCGGCTTTCCATCTCTGTTTTTCATAAGCCGGAGTAGTGCAACGGCCTCTTTGTTCAACGCATCACAAGCCAGGTGGAAACCACCCAGACCTTTCATGACAACAATTCTGCCATTGTCGAGCAGGGAGGCCACCTTATTTAATATTGCATGAAAATTATCCAAAACTTCTGTTTCGGACAGGTGAAGCAAATATTCAGGTCCGCAGTGGTTGCACGCCACC
>WFNG01000066.1 GCA_015488735.1 Bacteroidales bacterium
CTTCGGCATCTTCCAACGGAACTTTCACGCCCCAGCTCAGGTCGCGGGTAACGGCACGCGGTTTCAGCCCCTGGTCAATCCACGATTTTACCTGTCCGTAAACATTGGTTTTCCAGTCGTTTTTATGGCCTTCCAACACCCATTCCCGCATGAAATCTTCATACTGATCTAATGGCAGATACCAGTGTTTGGTCTCTTTCAGCACGGGCACATTGCCGCTCAGTGCCGATTTTGGGTTAATGAGTTCCAGCGGGCTTAGCGAGGTGCCACAACTTTCGCACTGGTCGCCATAAGCTTTTTCGTAACCACAATGCGGACAGGTACCGGTGATGTAACGGTCGGCGAGAAAAGTGTGTGTTTCTTCGTCGTAATACTGCTCGTTGGTCTTCTCTATGAATTTCCCAGCATTGTAAAGTTTTGTGAAAAACGCCGAAGCAGTTTCGTGATGTATCGGTGCCGAAGTGCGTGAGTAAACATCAAATGAAATACCAAATTCTTTGAAAGATTTTTTGATAATGCCGTGGTAACGGTCCACGATATCCTGTGGCGAAACACCTTCTTTGCGCGCTTTTATGGTGATGGGCACGCCATGTTCGTCCGAACCGCCGATGAACAATACATCCTCGCCTTTGGAACGCAGGTAACGCGCGTAAATGTCAGCCGGCACGTAAACGCCCGCCAGATGGCCAATGTGGATGGGTCCGTTGGCATAAGGCAACGCCGATGTGATGGTATATCTCTTGAATTTTTTACTCATCTGCTCTTTTTTCTGTAATTTCGGCAAAGTTAATGATTCGCGCGAAAACGACAGATTCTATTTTTGAAAATTCATGGAAGTTCAATTAGTAAATACGAATAATGAGAACATTAAAATTATCTTTCAGGAAGAATACAGAAAATTTTTGGAAGAATATCATGTTGAGTATGATGAAAAATATGTGTGGGATTGATTTTTTGAAAGGCAATAATAACCTGTCGCTCTTTCAGAGCTTACGGATACAGGGGTTACTTCACACAGAGCTTCACTCTGTGTTATTATCTTTCAGGGCTTCGCCCCTGGAACGATTATTGAATAATAATTTGTAAAATTGACACTTTGGATAAAAATGGCGGACCCTGTTTTTGAAAATGTTTCAAAAGAGTGAGGGAATTAAAATTCTTTTTCGATATTATTGACATGAAAAATCCCGAAGGGATGCAAGGTAAAAATACAGACCGAAGTATACGCAGGTCTGTGAAATGATAAACTTCGGCAAAAGGGCTGAAAGCCCGGCAGGTATGGTCGTAAATTAAAGAAGCGTATTTATGTCACAAAGTTTATCTAAAATTTATGTGCATTGTGTGTTTTCCACAAAAAACAGAGAACCACTAATCAAAGATTCCATGCGCAACGATTTTTATGCGTATGTGGTAGGTACCTTATCAAATTTACATTCTTATGTAATAGAAGTTGGTGCCCACCAAGATCACATTCATATTTTATGTACGTTGCCAAGAACAATATCAACAGCTGACTTGATATCAAAGGTAAAAACATCATCATCAAAATGGTTTAAGAAGCAAGGGGTTGCTAATTTTGCCTGGCAAAACGGATATGGCTCTTTTTCTGTCAGTGCATCCAAGCTGTCGGTTGTAAAAAAATACATATTAAACCAGGATGAACACCATAATAAAACCACCTTTAAGGATGAATACAGGAGATTTTTAGAAGAATATCAAGTTGAGTATGATGAGAAATATGTATGGGATTGATTTCTTGAAAGGCAGAAATAACCTGTCGCTCTTTCAGAGCTTACAGATATCCGGATTAATTTACACAGGGTTTCATTTCACTTCACCCTGTGTTATTACCTGTCAGGGCTTCACCCTTGAAAGTATGTTTGGTTATGATTTGCAGAATTATTTTTCGTGAAATTGGTGATTCAGACGAAAACAACAGATTCCGTATTGAAAATTATACCGAAAGAATTGTTTACTGATTCCTGAACTTTTTTATATTTACGCCATAGCTCTCTTATGCCAGATCAATCATCTTGTCTTTAAAATCAATCAGAATTTGCTTTTGTCCGGTTTTGCGTTCGGGTTCTCTTACTATTTGAATCTTGAAACTGTCACTAAAATGACGACGTCTTCGTTCTGCTGTGGTCATTTTAAATTGCTCTCTTGTTGCCATTTTTAATTAATTTTGTTACCTGTTTTTTAATTAAAACTGGTCAACGTATTTCAGGTATTGACATAAAATAATAAGCTTATCATAAGGTATTTATTTTCTGATTTACAATTTGATACATTTAGATTCATAAGGTTAATTTTAAACAACGTCGACATAAAAAATCCCGAAGGGATGCAAGGTAAAAATACAGACCGAAGTTTACGCAGGTCTGTGAAATGATAAACTTCGGCAAAAGGGCTGAAAGCCCGGAAGGTTTATTGATAAATTGATGAATACAATACAGTTTTGTAAAATTATTTTAATTTGAAAAGAGTAACATCCATAATATCACCACTATCCCTAATAAAGGGTGACGTTATCGGGCTGGTAGCTCCGGCACGGAAAATCAGTGAACAGGAGCTGGCTAAGGCCATTGATATAATAAAAAGCAGGGGATACCGGGTTTTGAAAAGTCCGCATCTTTTTGCTTCCGAAAATCAGTTTGCCGGAAGTGATGCCGTGCGGGCATCCGACATGCAGCAAATGATAGAAAACCCGGAGGTGAAAGCCATCTTTGCCGTTCGCGGCGGTTACGGCAGCGTGCGGATGGTGGATAAAATTGATTTCCGTCCGTTGATACGACATCCCAAATGGCTGGCCGGTTACAGCGATTTTACCGTTATTCACAACCATCTGATTCATCTGGGATTACAAAGTCTTCATGCCACCATGCCGTTGAATTTTGCCGGTAACACACCGGAAGCGCTGGACAGTCTGTTTGATACTTTGGAAGGGAAAAAAACCCATTACGCATGGGAAAGGAAACTGTTAAACCGGCAAGGGAGTGCCAACGGGATATTGATGGGGGGAAACCTGTCGGTTCTGTACAGCCTTTTGGGTAGTCCATCTTTCCCTGACACCAACGGAAAGATTTTGTTTTTGGAAGACCTGGATGAATACCTTTACCACATCGACCGCATGATGATAGCACTGAAACGTGCCGGAATATTGGAAAATCTGGCAGGTCTTGTGGTTGGTGGTCTCACCGATATGCACGACAACGCCATTCCTTTCGGGAAAACGGCAGAAGAGATTCTTCGCGAAAGCGTGGAAGATTATGGTTTTCCGGTAGCTTTTGATTTTCCTGCCGGCCATCAACCTGACAACCGTGCGTTAATTATGGGGGCAGAGGTTCAGCTTGAAGTAACTGAGACCGGTTCAGTCCTTGATTTTAAGAAATGTTGAACATTATTGTAATATGAACCCTTAATTATCTCATATCAAACATCAAAAACCTCATGGCACAGCACAATGAACTTGGAAAAGAGGGCGAGCAGCTGGCATTGCAGATGCTGAAAACCAAAGGATACACCATTCTGGAAACTAATTGGCGGAACGAAAAAGATGAAGTGGACATCATTGCCAAAGACCATGAAGAGCTGGTAATAGCAGAGGTAAAAACCCGAAGTACGGATTTTTTCGGCGATCCGGAAGAGGCGGTTACTCCACAGAAAGCCCGCAACATGATTCGTGCTGCCGAGGCTTATATTGAAATAAACGATTTGGATATGGATGTCCGTTTCGATATTGTTTCTATTATTCTGAGGAATGGTAAAGCAACAATAAATCATATTATTGATGCGTTTTATGCTGCCGATTTTCAGTAAATATCCCATTTTTGTTGACAAGAAAAAACAAATTATACACCAGACGAAAGAGAAAGGAATTTTCAGAAATTTGACCCATGAAATTTTCCCATCCAAAATTTTCCAAATATCTCGGCATCACCACCTTGTTGCTGCTTATTCTGCTGGCCGGATTAAAATTCTATCTCGGCGGATGCCGCCTGTGGATTTGCATGGCTTTTGTTGGTATCGTTGTAACATACATGATACTCAGTGATTTGTACGGAACTAAGAATAAGCCCGATACCCATCCCGAAGATTATTAGAAGGCAGCATGTTCTGTCCGTCGGATAATCTCGTTTTGCAGCTCTTCACCCAGGTCATTGAAATAATCGCTGTAACCGGCCACCCGCACGATAAGATCTTTGTGGTTTTCCGGATGTTTTTGCGCATCGCGAAGCGTGTCGGCGGTTACCACATTAAACTGGATGTGATGGCCGTCCAGGCGAAAGTAAGTCCGGATGAGCTGTACCATCGCGTTCATCCCTTTTTCATCTTCCAGCAGTGAAGGATTGAATTTTTGGTTTAACAATGTACCTCCCGTTTTCAAATGATCGATTTTTGCAGCCGAACGGATGACGGCGGAAGGCCCTTTGCGGTCAGCGCCCTGGAAGGGTGAAATACCTTCGGATAACGGTTTTTGGGCTTTGCGTCCGTCCACGGAAGCACCCATCACACTGCCAAAATAAACGTGGGAAGTGGTGGGCAGCAGGTTGATGCGAAAATGACCGCCTTTGACGGTTGGCCTCCCGTTGACCGTTTCGTAAAACAAATCAAAAATCCGAATAGCCTGTGTGTCGGCATAATCATCATCGTTGCCATATTTGGGCGTGTGGTTCAGTAAATCGTTGCGTAACTTGTCATAATTTTCAAAATTGGCAGCTGTCGCTTTTAATAGCTGTTTCAGCGTGTATTTCTTTTGGTCGAAAACATTGTAACGAACCGAAGTCAGGATGTCAGTGAGTGTTCCCAGTCCCACGCCCTGAATGTAGCTGGTGTTGTAGCGGGCGCCACCGGCATTGTAATCCTTCCCGTTGACGATGCAATCATCAATGAGCAGCGACAGAAACGGTACCGGAATATTTTCAGCGATAATACTGTCAATCAGGTTATTTCCTTTTATTTTAACATTGATAAAATAGCTGAGTTGCTTTTTAAAAGCTTCCATCAGTTCATCGAAACTGTGGAATTGTTCCGGCTCACCGGTTTTCAGGCCAATTTTTTTGCCGGTCATGGGATCAGTACCATTGTGCAGCGTAATTTCAAACACCTTGGCAAGATTGAAATAGCCGGTCAAAATGTAACTTTCCGTTCCAAAAGCACCCGTTTCCACACAGCCGCTGGCGCCACCATCACGAGCATCTTCCAGCTTTTTTCCCTGATTCAGCAACTCCTGAACTATGGCATCCGTATTGAAAATTGAAGGCTGTCCGAAACCTGTTTTCACGATATGCGCCGTCCTTTTTATGAAACGGTCAGGATTTTTCTTACTCACCTGTATCATGGAGCTGGGTTGTAACAACCGCATCTCTTCGACGACATCGAGGAGAACATAAGTCAGCGGGTTGACCGCATCGCTGCCATCGGTTTTCACACCACCGAGGTTGATGAGTGCAAAATCAGTGTAAGTACTGCTTTCTTTGGCGGTAACGCCGATTTTTGGTGGTGCCGGATGGTTGTTGAATTTTACCCAAAAAGCC